>JBKHDA010000035.1:0-20014 GCA_046541575.1 Halanaerobium sp.
TGGAATTTTTGCCCATCATAAAATTGAAATGTCTAAATTAAGATCTTAATTATAATAAAAGAAAAATATTTAAAACTTCATTTAAAGATTTTAAATTGGAAGCTAATAAAAAATGCGCTAATTGACATATGTTCATAACGCTGATAATATTTAGACAAAACTACATTATCAAGGAGAGATCTTTAAATGGAAAATATTTTTCTTTTAGGAATTGTAATGTTTATTATTGCTACTTTTATGGCCATGGTCGGTAAAGGTGGAGGTAATTTTTATCTGCTGGCAATGATTTCTGCAGGAGTTTCAATGACTCATGCAGCGACAACTTCTCAGATTATTATGATGACAACAGCTGGAGTATCAATGCTAGTTTTTAACAAAAGCAAAAGAATCGACTGGAAACTGGCCTTAGTAATTGATCCGGCTACAGATATTATGGCATTTGTAGGTGGTTATCTGGCAGGTGGTTTTGATGACCATATTCTCAAATTGATTTTTGCCGGGGTACTAATAGTTGTTTCTTTCTTTATGTTTTTACCAGTTAAAGAGAAAAAAATTGGTTCAGACAATAAATTTGGCTACTGGAAAAGAGAATTTAATGGCTATAAGTATGTTGTTAACCTCTGGTTTGCAATTCCGATAGCAGCTGTAACTGGTTTTTTTGCTGGGGCGATTGGAATTTCAGGGGGGTCATTTAAAGTACCCTTGATGGTTTTAGCATGTGGAGTACCGATTACAGTTGCGGTGGGTACTTCTTCTGCTATGGTTGCTGTAACAGCTTTAACCGGCTTCCTTGGCCACAGTCTGCATGGGAATATTAATTTAAGATTATCTATACCGCTGGCTTTAATTGCAGTAGTTGGAGGGATAGTTGGCAGTAGAACGGCAATCAATATAGATAGTAAGAATTTAAAATTAGTATTTGCCTTGATAAATACAGCTGCAGCGATATTTATGATTGTTAATATTATAAGATAATTGGAGATTTAACGGCATAGTTTTGATTTTAATAGATATTTTTAGTATACTAAATATGTCAACATGAATTAAAAATTTATTAAGTTCATCTTAATAATTGGAGGTTTTATTAATGTCAAAAGTATTAAAGAAAGCGAAAAAACTTGCCGATGCAATTTTAAAATCAGAAGAATACGAAGCTATGGCAAAAGCAGAGGAGAAGATGGATTCAGATAAACAGGCTTCGGAATTAGTTGAAAAGGTTGAAGTATTACAAAAGAAAATTGATAATAATAAGGAAAGTGAAAAATTAAAAAAAGAAATGGCCTCTTTACAGCAAAAAATGTGGCAGAATGAAAAAATAAAAACGTTTATGCAAAAACAGCAGGACTTTAGTAAATTAATGACTAATATTGATCAAAAAATTAGCCAGGGAATATCTCCGGACCATGCTGACCACAACCACAATCATAATCACAACAATGACCATAATCATAATTAATAAGGACTGTTCTTATTTTTATTAGAGAAGTAGTAGTCCCGCAGCTTAAAGTAAAATTCAATTAAATACTAATAGATATTTAAAACTGCCTTCCGGGTGGTTTTTCTTTGTTAACATTATTTTAACATAAGGGAAATACTGCTGTAACATTTGCCTGTTATTATTTAATCAGAGTCAAGGAAGACAAAAAAATTTGAAGGGGGATTTAATTAATGTTCTCGAAAAAAATTAGCACTATTTTGTTGGTCGCACTTTTGTTTGTTCTCTTTTCTGGGACTGCCTTAGCACAGGTTTCTTTAGAATCTGGAGGAGCATCTTTTCCATATCCACTTTATTCAACCTGGATGGATGTTTACACAGAAAATAATGATGATGTAAAAATCGATTATCAATCAATTGGTTCTGGTGGAGGAATTAGAGGAATTATTGATAAGACCTTTGATTTTGCAGGTAGTGATGCTCCAATGAAAGATGAAGAACTTGAATCAGCTGATGGAGATATTATGCATATTCCAACAGTTATGGGTGCAGTTGCTGTAACTTATAACTTGGAGGGTGTTGATGAGCAGCTTAATTTAAAGCCGGAAACAATAGCTGACATTTATCTCGGAAAAATAGAAAAGTGGAATGACCCGGAAATTCAGGATGCAAATCCAGATGTTGAATTACCCGATAAGTATATTGTAGTAGTCCGCAGATCAGATGGTAGTGGAACTACAAATGCCTTTACAGATTTCCTTTCTAAAGTAAGCGGTGAATGGGAAGAAGAAGTTGGTTTTGGTAAGGCAGTACAGTGGCCTGTAGGTATGGGAGCTAAAGGTAATGAAGGAGTTGCCGGACAGGTATCTCAAAATGATGGATCCATCGGTTATGTTGAGCTTGCTTATGCAATAGAAAACGATCTGTCTCATGCAAAAGTAAGAAATAGAGATGGAAACTATGTTGAAGCTTCTCTGGAAAGTACAACTGAGGCAGCTGCAGGTGCAGTAGAAGATATGCCGGACGATATGAGAGTTTCAATAACCTGGCAGCCGGGAGAAAATGCATGGCCAATTGCAACATTTACCTATCTATTAGTTTATGAAGAATATGAAGACGAAGAAATGGCTGGAGAAATGATAGATTATATCTGGTGGGCATTAACTGAAGGTGATGACTATGCTACAGAACTACTTTACTCACCAATTCCCGAAAATCTTGAAGGAATGGTAAAAGAAAAGTTAGAATCAATCACAGTTGATGGTGAAGCTGTAAGACCTAATTTAGAACACTAAATTAAATACAAATAAACAGGTGATAAATCAGCAAAAGCTTTCCAAGTTTAAACCTTGGAGGCTTTTGCTTTATCATGTTTTAATAAATTATAGAATTAGGAGGTTTTGTTATGGTTAAATACAATTTAGAAAACAATATTAAAGACAAATTATTTTACAAAAGCAGCAGGTTATTTGGCTGGTCTTTAGTTGTTTTAATAATTTTAATGCTGGGAGTAATGTTTAGTTTTTCCTGGCCGGCAATGAAAGAATTTGGATTTAGGTTTATTATATCTCGGACCTGGAATCCAGTTACAGATAATTTTGGTGCCCTTCCTTTTATTTATGGTTCACTTATAACTTCAGTAATTTCTTTAATAATAGCAATTCCACTTGGTATAGGTTCAGCTATTTTTTTAACAGAGATTGCGCCTAAAAAAATACGTCAGCCGCTTGGTTTTGTAATTGAATTGCTGGCAGCAGTACCAAGTGTAATTTATGGTTTCTGGGCACTTTTTGTTCTGACACCGATGATCAGGGATTATATACAGCCCTTTTTAAGTGAATATCTTGGATTTTTAGAGTTTTTCCAGGGGCCAATGAATGGAGTTGGAATTCTGGCAGCTGGAATTATTCTGGCGATTATGATTCTGCCGATAATTACTTCCATCACTAGAGATGTACTGGAAGCAGTACCAAAAGAACAGCGCCAGGCAATGTTGGCTATGGGAGCAACCCGCTGGGAAACAATCTGGCATATAGTTCTTCCCTATGGAAAAGCAGGAATAATTGGGGCAATAATTCTGGCTTTTGGAAGAGCTGTAGGAGAGACGATGGCTGTAACCATGGTTATTGGAAATGTTAACCGAATTTCTTATTCATTTTTTGCAATGGGAAACACAATGTCCAGTGTAATTGCCAATGAGTTTTCGGAGGCAGTTTCTAACCTGCATTTAGGTGCCCTGGTTGAACTGGGTCTTGTTCTTTTTGCAATAACCTTGATTTTAAATATTATAGCACGAATTTTAATCTATTATACCGCAAATAATCATAAGTAAGGAGGTTTAGAATGTCAAACTTAACAAAAAGAAAGTTTATTAATTTTGTAATTTTTGCTATCTGTGGAATAATGGCAGTAACAGTAATTTTACCTTTGATCAGTATTTTAATTCAGGTAACAGCACGCGGAATGGCTAATATCGATCTAAATTTTTTTACAAAACTTCCGCCTTCACCTGGTAAAGCTGGAGGAGGTCTGGGTAATGCAATTTTAGGAACTATATATCTGGTTGGGATTGCTTCCTTAATTTCTATTCCGATTGGTATAATGGCCGGAATTTATTTAGCAGAATTTAGTCAGAACAAATTATCATTTGTAGTTAGATTGATAAGTGATGTGCTTTCTGGAATACCAAGTATCGTAATAGGAATTTTTACCTATATTATTCTAGTTAGAACATTTGGTGGTTATTCAGCTTTAGCTGGTGGAGTGGCTCTGGCAATTATTATGCTTCCAATTATTGTCAGGACAACTGAAGAAATGCTTTTAATGGTACCTGATTCATTTAGAGAAGCCTCACTTGCCTTAGGAGCAAATACGGGAGAGACAATATTTAAGGTTGTACTTCCTTCCGCTTATAAAGGTATTATCACTGGTATTATACTTTCTGTTTCCAGGGCAGCAGGCGAAACAGCACCACTGTTATTTACAGCCCTAAACAGTAGATACTGGCCGGGCAGTCTTTTTTCCAGTACGGCTTCATTACCTGTATATATTTATAATTATGCAATTTCTCCCTATAAAAACTGGCAGGATCTGGCCTGGGGAGCTGCTTTTATTCTAATTACGATGGTCTTGTTAGCTAATATCATTACCCGGTTTTTATCCAGACAGCAATATTAATTTAGAATTAGAAAGGAGTTTTTATTATGGAAGTAGAGAACAAGATGATAATTAAAAATCTTGACTTCTATTATGATGATTTTCAGGCTTTAGAAAATATATCCATGGATATAGAAAAAAATAAAGTAACAGCAATCATTGGGCCCTCAGGCTGTGGCAAATCGACATTTATTAGAATTTTAAATAGAATGAATGATGAGATTGATGGAACTAAAGTTAAAGGAGAAGTTTTACTGGATGGAAAAGATATTTATAAAACTGATTTTGATGTTGTGCAGTTAAGAAAAAGAGTGGGAATGGTTTTTCAGCAGCCCAACCCTTTTGCAAAAAGTATTTATGAAAATATTGCTCTTGGTCCTCAATTACATGGAGTCAAAGATAAAACTGAACTGGATGAACTTGTAGAAAAAAGCATGAAACAGGCGGCAATCTGGGATGAATTAAAAGACAGGCTGGATGAATCTGCAGTTAACTTATCTGGAGGTCAGCAGCAGCGGTTATGTATTGCTAGGGCCTTAGCTTTAAAACCACAGGTTTTACTAATGGATGAACCAGCTTCTGCTTTAGATCCGGTGGCAAATGCTAAAATAGAAGGGTTAATTGATGACCTATCTAAAAAATATACAATTGTTATTGTAACTCATAATATGCAGCAGGCAGCAAGAGTTTCTGATAAAACTGCATTTTTCTATATGGGAGAATTAATTGAATTTGACAATACAGATCTAATTTTTGAAAATCCCAATAAACAGAAAACTGAAGATTATATTACCGGGCGTTTCGGCTAAGCTATAAATGCAATATTTACCTACATTTAATATTATCTTAACAATTATGTAAAATTACTTTGCTATACTTAAGATAAATAAATAAAAAAGGTGGGTAAATATTTTGAAATCAATTAAAGGTAAAATCTTAATTATTACTACTCTTGTAATTTTACTTGTAATCATTGGGACATCGGGAACACTTTATAATAGAACCAGAAAAATAATGGAAAATTTTATAGTAAGCAGTGCAGTCAATAATGTTGAAACAAATTCAGAGATTATATCTGAATGGATTTTGGGAATGGAGACTTTTGTAAAAAATATTTCTGTAAACAGCAATATAACCAGTATGATGTCTTCTTATCAAAAGGATTACCTGAGAGAGGTTGAAAATCAAAACATTGAAAATATTTTAATAGCTGATGAGACTGGAAAAGCTGAAATTATGAAAGGTGAATTTGAATCAAAAAAAACATTTGACTTAAAAGATGAAAAATATTTCAAAAAAGTATTTGAAGAAGGCAGGATTATTTACTCAGAACCGCAAATTAGTAAAATAAGTGGTAATCAAACCTTCAAAATAGCAGCCCCAATTTTTAACCGCAAAGAAGAAGTTCATGGTGCGGTAATTGCAGTAGTAAATCTGGATTATCTTTTAGATTTAAGTTCAAAGATAAATATTAATGATAGTGGTTATGGCTGGATAATCAATGAAGATAAAATAACAATAGCTCATGCTGATAATAGTTTAATAGGTGAGACTGGATTTATTGACAGCAGTGAAAAATTAGAAAAGATTTCTAATGAAATGGTTAATTCCAAAAAAGACGTTAACACTTTTAATCTAAATGATGAAGAAAAAATTATCGCCTATTATCCAGTTGCGGCTAATCCCTGGTCAATAGCAGTAATTGCAGATAAAGGAGAAATTTTTGCACCTCTTTATAATCTCAGAAATATAAGTTTAATCATTGCCTCAATTGCTTTAATTATAGGATTTATTTTGAGTGATTTTAGTGCAAATTATCTGGCAAACCCCATAAAGTATTTAAATAGAACTGCTGAAAAGCTGGCCAGAGGTGATTTCAGCTTTAAAATTGAGGATAAATACTGTCAAAGAAATGATGAGATAGGAAATTTAGCTCATTCATTTAGAGACATGATTAAAGAACTTAGATTTATAATTAAAGAGGTTAAAGAAGTGTCAATGGGAGTTGAATTATCAAGTCAGGAACTTCTCCAGGCTGGAGAACAGGTAGGAGAAAATTCAAATGAAGTTACGAAAGCGATAAATGCTGTTGCTTCTCGAACTGAAGAACAGTCAGGTAGAGTTGAATTAATAACTGAAAGTATTGACCAACAGCTTATAGAAATAAAAGATGTTAATGCTTCTACTGTTCTGATGGATCAACAGGCTGAAAATGTTATGGAAAATTTAAATAAAGGAAAAAAGGATATAGATAATTCAATTAAAAAAGTAAATCAGGTTAAGAAAAATTCTTTAGATGTCAGCAGTACTATTTCTGCTCTGGCTGATTCCTCCAGTAAAATAGGAGAAATAATTAATTTGATAAAAAATATTTCTTCTCAAACTAATCTCCTGGCTTTAAATGCTGCAATAGAGGCGGCAAGAGCTGGAGAAGCTGGTAGAGGTTTTTCTGTAGTAGCAGATGAAATTAGAGATCTGGCAGAAGAATCAAACAAAGCAGCAGATAATATAGCAGGGTTAATTGAAGAAATTCAGGCTGAGGTTAGTAAGTCAGTAAAAAATATGGATCAAACAAAAGAGGTTGTAGATTCAAGTGTAGAATCAATTGAGAAGAATGCTAAAACCTTTTTGAAAATAGAAGATGCCGCCGAAAATTTGAAAGAGATTATTAAGTCAATTAAAAATAAATCGGTGGAAATGACTGAGCATAGTGGAGATGTTGAAAAATCCATTAAAAAAATAGCTTCTTCCAGCAGGGATGCGGCTGCAAATGCTGAAGAGGTTGCAGCTTCCACTCAGGAACAAAATACAGCTCATCGAGAAATTTTATCTGCTTCCAAAGAACTTTCACAGATGGCTTCAGAACTATCTGATTCGGTTGACAGATTTAAGATTTAGTTATTCAGTAGTCCAAAAACAGCAATAAATTGAGCCGATATTATTACTATTGAAAATTTTAACTAATTAAAATATAATAAATTTAGAAAATAGGGTATTAAAACAGGAGGTAAGTTAATGTCAGCAAGAAATATCATTGAAATTAAAAATCTTGATTTTTTCTATGATGATTTTCAGGCACTGGAAAATATAAATATGAATATCGGAAAAAATAAAGTAACAGCTTCGATTGGTCCTTCCGGCTGTGGAAAATCAACATTTCTAAGAACGCTCAATAGGATGAATGATTTAATTGAGGGGGCAAGAGTTGAAGGAGAGATTTTATTTGACGGGGAAAATATTTATCAGGAAAATGTTGATGTGGTAGAGCTCCGTCGAAGAATAGGGATGGTTTTTCAGCAGCCCAATCCTTTCCCTAAATCAGTTTTTGAAAATGTAGCTTATGGACCTCGAATTCATGGTTTTAAGGATAAAGCAAAATTGGAAGAAATTGTAGTCAAAAGTTTAAAAAGTGCAGCTCTTTTTGAAGAAGTGAAAGACAATCTGGATAAGTCAGCTCTTAGTCTTTCGGGGGGGCAGCAGCAGCGTTTATGTATTGCTCGGGCCCTGGCAGTAAATCCGGAAGTGCTTTTGATGGATGAACCTGCATCAGCTTTAGATCCGGTTGCTACAGCTAAAATTGAAGACTTAATCGAAGAATTAAAAACAGAATACAGTATTGTAATAGTAACTCACAGTATGCAGCAGGCAGCTCGTGTTTCCGATATGACCGGATTTTTCTTAATGGGGGAGCTGGTAGAATTTGATAAAACTGATAAGATATTTGAAAACCCTGCTGATCAGAGAACTGAAGATTATGTCACAGGCCGTTTTGGTTAAAAGTTAACCCCAAAAGATTTATAAGGATATTAGAAATTTCAAAACTCAGTAATTGATAAACTTGAGGAGGAATTATAAAAATGAAAGATTCTCGTAAAAGTTTTCATACAGAACTTAAAGAATTAGAAAATGAAATGTTAAAGATGGGAAGTATAGTTGGAGAAAGTATAAGCAAAAGTATTGAAGCATTAATGAACAAAGATCTTGAGCTTGCTGATCAGATAATAAAAGAAGATGATATTATAGATGATTATGAACTTGAAATAGAAGAAAAATGTACTCGATTAATTGCTCTGCAGCAGCCGGTGGCAATTGATCTCAGAAAAATTATTGTAATTTCAAAGCTGGTAACTGATTTAGAGAGAATTGGAGATAATGCTTCAAATATTGCCCATAGGGTTAAAGATATTGGAGATCAGCCGCTGATCAAAGAAATGCAGGATCTGCCTGGAATGAGAGATATAGTTGTCCAGCAGTTGAGAAAGAGCCTGGAGGCTTTTGTTGATATGGATATTGAAAAGGCAAAAAAAGTTGCAGCTCGAGATGAAAAAGTTAATCAGCTGGATAAACAGATTAACGCTGAACTATTAAATGTTATGGAAAATGACTGTGCCACTATTGAACAGGGAACCTCATTAATGTTTATCAGCCGGTTTTTAGAGAGAATTGGGGATCACTCAACAAATATTTGTGAGCGGACAGTTTACATGAAAACAGGTGAATGGACTGAACTTGAGTAAAAATAATTATTAGCTAGATTTCAACTAGAACTATTTTAAAATGATTTTTTGATTTTAAAAATACTGGAAGATACACTCTTTTAAAAGAGTGTATCTTTTTTTAATGCTTAAATAAAATTCCATTGCAATCGGTCTGCGGCTGTGATAAAATTTCTAGTTAGTAAATAAAAGGGGGATAATGATCAATCATGTTAAAAAAGTTTTTAGGTTATTATAAAAATCACTGGAAATTGTTTACAGCTACTCTCAGCAGTGCTGTTTTAATGTCGGGTCTGGATTTGATTTATCCGATGTTTATTCAACAGCTGATAGATGAGCATTTTCCTGCCAGAAATTTAAATATGATGGTCAGAATCTCAGTAATTTTATTAGTAATTTATTTATTACGTTTTGTTTTTCAATATATAGTACATTACTGGGGTCATGTAGTGGGTATCAGAATGGAAACAGATATGCGCTCTGATCTGTTTACTCATCTGCAGAAACTGTCTTTTAAGTTTTATGATAATAATAAAGTGGGTTATCTAATGTCCAGAGTTGTTAATGATTTAAATAATATTTCGGAGCTTGCTCACCACGGACCGGAAGATGTACTGATATCTTCGATGCTTTTAGTGGGTTCTTTGATTATTTTGGTTAATATGCACTGGCAGCTTGCTCTATTTACTTTTGCCTTAATTCCAATTATGTTTATTTTTTCTAAAAATCTGGGCGAAAAAATGTACCATGCCTTTAAGGTGATTAGAGAAAAGATGGCAGAAGTGAATACAATAATTGAGGACAGCTTAAGTGGTATCAGAGTAGTTAAGTCTTTTACCAATGAAGATTATGAAAATGAAAAATTTTGTGAGGGTAATCATAATTACCGCCGTTCACGTGAATGGGCAATGAAAAATATGGCTCAATTTCATTCGGGAATGAATTTATTTATTAACTTAATTCGCTTGAGTACCCTGGCTGCAGGGGGCTATTTTATTTATAATGGTTCTCTTTCAGCAGGTCAGATGGTAGCATTTTTATTTTATGTAGATATGTTTATGAATCCCATCCGCAGGCTGGTTAACTTCAATGAGCAGCTGCAGCGGGGAATGTCAGGCTTCAGTCGTTTTGAGGAGCTTTTAAATGTTGATCCAGAGATTATAGATAGTCCTGATGCTCGCGATTTAGAAAATGTTGATGGTTTAATTAAATATGAGGATGTAAGTTTTGGTTATGATAATCACCAAAAAGTATTGACAAATGTAGATATAGAGATTGAGCCCGGTAAAACAGTGGCCTTTGTAGGACCTTCAGGTGCCGGGAAATCAACTTTAACGAAACTGCTGCCCCGTTTTTATGAAATTGACAGCGGACGACTTTCTATTGATAATATTGATATCAAAGATGTAACACTTAAGTCACTGCGCCGCAATATTGGAATAGTTCAGCAGGATGTATTTCTTTTTAATGGTACAGTCAGAGAAAATATAGCCTATGGAAAAGATGATGCCTCTGATGAAGATATTATTGAAGCAGCTAAAAAGGCTAATGCACATGACTTTATTTTAAATTTGAGTAAAGGTTATGATACTGATATTGGAGAAAGAGGAGTCAAATTATCTGGGGGTCAGAAACAGCGTGTCTCTATTGCCCGCTCATTCCTTAAAAATCCTCCAATTTTAATTTTAGATGAGGCAACTTCTTCACTTGATAACCGGAGTGAAAAAATTATTCAGGAATCGCTGGAGAAATTAGCTGAAGGCAGAACAACTCTGGTTATTGCTCACCGACTATCAACTGTTATTAATGCTGATCAAATAATTGTTCTTGCTGAAGATGGTATCGTTGAAAGAGGCAAACATGAGCAGTTAATTGAAAATGGTGGAGAATATGCAGAGCTTTATAATAAGCAGTTTTCAGCAGGTCTGGCTGGATAAGAAGCAGGAAGTTAGTTTAAGAATTAAAATATAATGAAGGTTATTTAATGCCGGGCCTGCCCGGCTTTTTCCTTTGACAACAGTAGTAAAATCTGCGATACTATAATCAGATTAAAAAGTAGAATATAATTTTAAACAATAAGAATTTTATTCAATATAGGAAGGATGATTATTTATGAGCAAAAAATTATACCGCTCAAAAGATGATAGAATGATTGCTGGAGTTTGTGGAGGTCTGGCAGATTATTTTAATGTTGATTCTTCTTTAATTAGACTGGCAGTTTTATTTATCTTTTTATTTCAGGGAATAGGTTTAATTGCTTATATTATTGCCTGGGTTGTAATATCTGAAGAACCGGTAGAAAATGAATATAAAATGCCTGATGAATACTATATTGAGCAGAAAAGCAGGGGGGAAGAAACTGAACAACAGCGGTCTGATAATGAGAATAAAGAAGAAGATAATAAAGAACATCAATCAGATGCTAAAAATGAAAGCGAAAAAGAATATTATCAAAAGTATGAGGAGCAGAGTTCAGAAAATAAAACTGATAAGCGGCGTAAATTATTTGCTGTAATTATGATTTTAGTTGGTTCGGTCTTTTTAGTTGATATCTGGATACCGGGTCTATACTGGGAAAAATACTGGCCCTTAATTTTAATTGGTCTTGGAGCTTTAATGCTTAAAGGTGATAATGATGACAGATAATAGAGACCGCATTTTAATTGCTGTAATTTTAATATTTGCAGGAATAATATTTCTGGGTGACACTCTGGGTAAATACAACTTTAATATTATATTTTTTCTCCGCAGTTACTGGCCCTTATTATTTATAATTTTTGGATTTCATATCTTATTGCAGAAGAGTAGATTCTGGTTTTTAGTGCCGCTGGTGGTTATCGGAATTTCATTATATTTAATTTATATGCTTGTTAACCAGCAGCCATTTTATTTTATGCCCCAGTTTAGAATGAGGATTTTTGATTTTAAAAATTTACCATTTAGGTAATAAAAATAGTTGTTATTTAAAAAAGCTGCAAATAAAACCACCTGAGATATCTCAGGTGGAATTTAATTTTAACTATAAAATTCAACTTAATGTTGAAAAATAATTTAAAGAGATTATTTTAATTTAAAGAAATTCTTTTCTCGATTATTGGAGCTAAAATTAGGACCAGGATAATCTTTGCTAAATCTCCCGGGATAAAAGGGATTACTGTCATATTTAGAGCAGCGATCAAATCGGTACCGGTTACAAAAGTAAAATAGAGGCTTCCGATTAGATAATTACTAAAAACAGCAAGAGTTAAAATAAAAAAATCCTTTTTATGATTACCGCTGTAATGAGCAGCAATCCAGGCTGCAGCTACAAAACTAATTAAAAAACCGCCTGTTGGTCCGGCAATTACACCCAGGCCGCCCTGACCACCTGAAAAGATAGGTAGACCAAAGGCACCTAATAATAGATATGTAATTTGGGCAAGAACTCCATATTTTTTACCGAGTAATCTCCCTGAAAGCAGTACAAAAAACGTCTGCAGAGTTATGGGAACAGGACCAACTGGAATTATGATATAAGCCCCCACTGCAGTAAGTGCTGCCATCAGAGCTGCTTTAATCATTTTGTTAGTTTTCATTAATCAAACTCCTTTCTTTGTCTATTAAGTATTCAGGATTTGACTCTTAGTCAAATTCTTTAAATGATGATATCACAAACTATGAATTAATTAAATAATTTTTATAAATTTATTTAGAAAAATTAAATTCTGGGAGGTAATTATGCGCGAATTATATTTAAAAGCACCGGCTAAAATAAATCTCGCTTTACATGTTAAAGGACTGAGAGAAGATGGTTTTCATGAACTGCAGATGATTATGCAGAGCATCAGTCTGGCAGATAGAATTAAGTTAAAGAAAAAAAGCGGTGGTATTATTGTCAAAACCTCACATACAGAACTGCCGACTGGTGAAGAAAATTTGGCTTATCAGGCTGCAGAAATTTTCTTTAAAGAAAATCCTGAAATTAAACAGGGGGTTGAAATATATATTGAAAAAAACATTCCTATTGCTGCCGGTATGGCAGGGGGAAGTACTGATGCTGCAGCAGTTATGCGGGGACTTTATCAGCTTTTTGAACTTGAATCAGATTTTAAGAAAATGCGGCAGAAACTTAAAGTTATTGGTTCAGATGTACCCTACTGTCTTGAAGGAGGCACAGTTTATGCTTCAGGTAAAGGTCAAATTTTAGAACCCCTTCCGTATATAGGAGAAAAATACCTGGTTGTAGTAACCCCTGCTTTTAAAATTTCTACACCAGAGGTTTATAAATTATATGATGATTTGAAAGGTTATCAAAATTTTGATTTTGACTCAGTCCTGGATAATCTAAAAAATGATAAAGAAATTAACTGGAAACTTGATTATAAAAATGATCTAAAAAGGGCAGCAGAAAAAATTTGTCCTGAGATAAAAGAAATAAAAGATATTTTTAGAAATACAAAGACTGAATTCACAATGCTTTCCGGCAGTGGGCCGACGATGTTTTCTATTTACAACAGCAGAAAGCAGGCGGAAAAGGCTGCTGCCAACTGGCCACGGAAAAATGATTTTGTGACAGCAGTTAAAACAATTGACAGCTATTAAAAGTAGAATTTAAAAAGCGTAGAAAACCTAACATGAGATTGACATAGATTTGGATTCGTGTTATACTTTCTGCAATAATTATTAGGATTTTGGGAGTAGTGATTGTTATGAAAAGGGATAAGAATATCACAATGAAGGAAGCAAAGGAAAAAACCGGACTGAGCTCCAGACAGATTCGTTATTATGATCAGCAGGATTTGATTTTTCCTGCCCGCAGCAGCGGTAATCAGCGTCTTTTTTCTGAAAACGATATAAAAAGATTAGTTAAGATCAAAGAAATGCTGGCAGCAGGTAACAGTATAGAAACTGTGCGTTCAAAATTGAAGGCACCGGAATCTCATCAGGAGTTAGATATTGAAGTTGATTATGATGACCACTTTGATTATTATTCTGATGTTGAATTAGATTCGCTTTATCCTGTTTCTAATCGTTCAGAGCTGATAAAAAAACTTTCCCACAGTAATAAGCAGCAATCCCAGAAGGAGGAAGAATAAATGAAAAAACTTAGTAGAGAGAAGATTTTAAAGATTGCCGATGAAAAAAATGTAGAATTTATTCGGCTTCAGTTTGTTGATATCTTGGGTATTATAAAAAATGTAGCAATTACAATTGAGCAGCTGCCAGAGGCACTAGATGGTAAGATAATGTTTGATGGTTCCTCTATTGAAGGTTATACACGTATCCATGAATCCGATATGTATTTAAAGCCCGACTATGATACCTTTACAATTTTCCCCTGGGAAAACAGAGGCAGCTGTACAGCAAGAATGATGTGTGATATTTATTTACCTGATGGTAAACCTTTTGTCGGCTGTCCTAGAGGTACATTAAAAAGAGCAATGGCAGAGGCAGAAGAAATGGGTTACGAAATGTTTGCCGGACCTGAGCCGGAATTTTTCTTATTTGAAAAAGACAAAGATGGGAACCCAACAACAAATACTCATGACAGGGGTGGTTATTTTGATCTCTCTCCAGTTGATTTAGGAGGAGAGGCCAGGCGCGATACTGTACTTGCTCTTAAAAAAATGGGTTTTGAAGTTGAAGCAGCACATCACGAGGTGGCTCCAGGACAGCACGAAATTGACTTTAAATATACACCTGCTTTAAGAACTGCAGATAATATTGCAACCTTTAAATTTGTAACTAAGATTATTGCAATGCAGCATAATTTACACGCCACATTTATGCCGAAACCAATTTATGGAGAAAGTGGTTCCGGAATGCATGTTCATCAGTCATTATATAAAGATGGGCAAAATGCTTTTTATGATTCCGAAGATAAATACGGTTTGAGTGAAATTGCATATTATTACATAGGTGGACTCTTAAAACATGCTAAGGAGACCACAGCTATTTTAAATCCTACTATAAATTCATATAAAAGATTAGTTCCGGGTTATGAGGCACCTGTTTATATATCCTGGTCAACACAAAACAGAAGTGCTTTAGTAAGAGTTCCTTCTGCCAGAGGTAATGGAACCAGATTAGAATTAAGAAATCCTGATCCGGCAGCAAATCCTTATCTGGCAACTGCTGTAATGCTTAGAGCCGGACTTGATGGAATCAAAAATAAAATTGATCCGGGAGAACAGACTACTGATAACATCTATGAAATGGGATATAAAGAAAGAAAATCAAGAGGAATAACAAGTCTTCCGGGTTCTATGGAAGAAGCACTGAAATATTTTCAGGAAAGTGAGTTCATGCGTGATGCTCTGGGAGACCACATTTTTGATCACCTGGTGGAAGCAAAGAAAATTGAATGGTCTGTCTACAAAAAACAGGTTCACAGTTGGGAAATTGATCAATACTTAACAACTTACTAAATTTTTGATTGGGAGGATTAAGCATGGAAGGCAGAGAGAATATTCAGGAACACTTAAAGAAAATTAAAATGAGTCAGCTTGATACCAGATCAATATCTTTTTTAGCATTATTTATTGCATTTACTGCTGTAGCAACATATCTGCATATACCCGGACCCAGCAGTTCTTATTTTAATCTGGGAGAGGTTGCCATCTATACAATTGCTCTAACCTTTGGTGCTAAAGCTGGAGGGATTGCAGGAGGAGTTGGCTCTGCTCTGATGGATATTATTCTGGGATATTCAATCTGGGCTCCATTTACTTTTGTAATCAAGGGTTTAGAAGGGCTGCTGGTTGGGAAAATAGCGAGTCAGAATCAGAATAAAAAATTTGATAGAAAAATATTTGCGATAATTGTTGGTGGAAATGTTATGATTGTTGGTTATGCGCTGGCTAAAGCATTTTTATTGAGCTGGGCTGTTGTTTTACCTGAAATCGGGATTGATTTTGCTCAGATGTTAATTGGTGGAGTATTGGCTATACCTTTATCTCACCATTTAGATAATTATTTTAGGAAGTGATATTATTGGAAATTGGTAAGTTGTCAGGAGATAAGTTAAAAAAAACAATACTGGATAAGATAGAACATTTTCGTTCTGATGTTATAGTGCCGGCTGGTCCGGGTGAAGATAGTGCGGTAATTGATCTCGGTGATTATTTATTAGTGGTATCTTCTGATCCTATAACCGGTGCTGAAAAAAATGCAGGTTATCTGGCTGTTAATGTTGCCTGTAATGATATTGCAGCTGCTGGGGCTGAGCCCTTTGGTATTCAGGTAGTTTTATTACTGCCTCCCAGTTTGAATGAAAAAAATTCAGAAAAGCTAATGAAAGATATAGTAAGCACAGCCAGGGAGATGGAGATTGAAGTTTTAGGTGGACATACGGAAATAACTGATTTAGTTAAAAAACCAATAATTACCATTACTGCTTTAGGAAAGGCAAAAAAGAATGAATTAACTTCAAGCTCTGCAGCAGAAGCAGGCGATATTATATATATTTCCAAAGGGATGGGAATTGAAGGAAGTTATATTTTAGCCAGTGATTATAGAGAACATCTAATTAAGAAAGGAGTTAGCCTTGAAACTTTAGATAAAGTATCAGAGTATTTAAATCTTTTGAGTGTAATACCAGAAAGTAGAATAGCCCGAAAAAATGGTGTTAAGGCCATGCATGATGTAACTGAAGGTGGAGTTTATGGTGCAGTTGCAGAAATGGCTTCAGCTTCCGGACTGGGTTATATAATAGAAAAAGATGGTTTTAAAATAAAAAGGGAAATAGCAGAAATATGCGGCAAATTAAATTTAGATCCGGCAGCACTAATTTCTTCTGGTGCAATGTTAATGGCTGCAGCTCCTAATAATAAATTAAAAGAAATTTTTAAGGAAAATGGAATTGAACTAATTAAAGTTGGGAGATTAATTGAAAATGGTTATTACATAGAGGAAAATGGAAAGCAAAAAGCATTTAAAGCTCCAGAAAAGGACGAGTTATGGAAATTTATTGAAAATAATAACAAATAAACCTTGACATTTACATTTAATGGAATTATAATGGTATTAACAAATAATTCCAAAGGCGGTGTATTTATGGAAATTACAGATGTCAGAGTTTTTCCGGTCAAAATTAATGGAAGTATGGTCAAGGCTTATGCTACAGTTACTTTTGATGACTCTTTTGTTGTGCGTGATCTGCGGGTTATTGAAGGGAAAAATGGGGTTTTTCTTTCGATGCCGGCAAGAAGGAAGAGGAATGGGGACTATCAGGATGTCTGTTTTCCAATTTCCACTAAGTTGAGGGATCTAATGGAAAACGAGGTATTAGAAAAATTTGATGAGCTGCTGGCAAGTGCCTAATTCTAAAGTTTAATTTAATAACTTTAAAAACAACACTACTTTAAAGTAGTGTTGTTTTTTTCTAAATGCCAATTTTATCATCTTGACAAAAGCTGATTTCTCTGTTATACTTCAAGCGGTTAAAGAATCATAGTGGACTAATAGTGTCTAGTAAAAATAGATAATTATTTTATTAAATTTATTCCTTATTTAAAGGAGGATTTTTTAGATGGTAGATCTTTTAAGTATTATACTTGCTGCTGGTAAAGGGACCAGAATGAAATCCGATAAAATTAAAGTATTACACCCGGTTGCTGGCAAAGCAATAATTAAGCATGTTTTAAATACTTTAGATGGTTTAAACTGTAAGATTGTCAATGTTATTGGACATCAAAAAGAAAAAGTTCAGGCCGAATTAGAAGATTTAGATAAATGGGATTTAAATTATGTGGTCCAATCCGAACAATTAGGTACAGGTCATGCTGTAAAACAGGCAGCTGATTACATTGGGAATCACTCAGGTCCTGTTTTAATTCTGTATGGAGATACTCCATTATTAAGAAAAGAAACTGTAGCTGAATTTGTAAAAAAGCATAAAAATAATAATTCTGATTTAACAGTAATGACAGCTATTTTTGATGATCCTGCAGGTTATGGTAGAATTGTTAAAAATGATAAGGGTCAATTAATTTCTATTGTAGAAGAAAAAGATGCTGATCAGAAAACTAAAAAAATAAAAGAAATAAATAGTGGTGTTAATTGTATTGATAGTGAACTTTTAAAAGATTTTTTAAACAATATGGATAATGATAATGTTCAGGGTGAATTTTACTTAACTGATATTATTGAATTTGCTGTAAAAAAGAATAAAAAAATTAATACATATACTGTTCAGGATTCTGATGAAATAATTGGTATCAACACTAGAAAACAGCAGGCTGAGGCAGAAAAGATATTAAGAAATAGAATTATAGAGCAACATCTAGCTAATGGAGTTACGATTATTGATCCAGACACTACCTTTATAGATTCTGAGGTAGAAATTGAGCCGGATGTTACTATTTATCCTTTTAATTATTTAGAAGGAAGAACTAAAATAGCTAAAAATACAGTTCTTAATCAGAACTGCAAATTAAAAGATGCAGTTATAGGAGAGAATGTAGAAATTCTTTCAAATACAATTATCAAGGAAAGTGAAGTTGGAGCAGACACCAATGTTGGGCCATTTGCTTATTTAAGACCTGGCTCAAAAGTTGAAAATAACTGTAAAATTGGTGATTTTGTAGAACTGAAAAAAACTACAGTTAAAAGTGGAGCTAAGGTTCCTCACTTATGTTATGCAGGAGATGCTGAAATTGGTGAAAGAACCAATATAGGGGCAGGAACAATTTTTGCTAATTATGATGGTGAAAATAAGTATAAAACTACAATTGGGAAAGATGCCTTTATCGGCAGTGATTCTATATTAGTTGCGCCCGTAAGAATTGGCAATAATGCTAAAACAGCAGCTGGTTCAGTTGTAACAAAAGATGTTAATTCTGGTGATACAGTAATGGGAGTTCCAGCTCGGGTATATAAATCTGGAAAGCAGG
Source organism: Halanaerobium sp. (assembly GCA_046541575.1). Classification (GTDB taxonomy): domain Bacteria; phylum Bacillota; class Halanaerobiia; order Halanaerobiales; family Halanaerobiaceae; genus Halanaerobium. The sequence continues at coordinate 18,960 of JBKHDA010000035.1, forward strand.
AAAACTAAAGTGATGAAAAGAAATAAGCCAGGAGGTCAAAAAATGTCCAGTTATAGTGAACAATTAAAAATCTTTGCAGGTAACGCACATCCTGAGTTAGCTCAGGACCTCTGTGATTATCTTGGTACAGAACTGGTTAATGCTGATGTAACAAGATTTAAAGATGGTGAAATAGGTGTTAGGACACATGAAACTGTAAGAGGTGCCGATGTTTTTGTAGTACAGCCGACCTCACCTCCTGTTAATGAAAATTTAATGGAACTTTTAGTGATTATAGATGCCTTAAGAAGAGCATCTGCCCGAAGAATAACTGCTGTTATACCTTATTATGGTTATGCCAGACAGGATAGAAAAGCAAGACCCCGGGATCCAATAACATCGAAGTTAGTGGCTAACTTGTTGACCCAGGCTGGTGCTCGCAGAGTTCTATCAATTGATTTTCATGCTCCTCAGATTCAGGGTTTTTTCGATATTCCTGTTGACCATTTATATGCTGCTCCAATAATGGTTGATTATTTTAAAGATTTTGATCACTCAGATTTAATTGCCGTAGCACCTGATGTTGGTTCAGTCAAAAGAGTTCGCTCTTTTGCTGAGACTTTAAATATTCCGATGGCAATTATTGATAAGAGGAGACCAAAACCAAATGTTGCAGAAGTGATGAATGTAATTGGTAAAGTTGATGGAAAAAATGTTATACTGCTTGATGATATTATTGATACTGCCGGCACAATTACAGCTGCTGCTGAAGTATTAAAAGAAAAAGGAGCCAGAGATGTTTATGCCTGTGGAACTCATGCTTTATTTTCTGGCCCAGCAATTGATCGTTTAAAAAATGCTCCAATAACGAAAATAATTGTAACCAATACTATAGCACAAAAAGACCATGGTCTTGATAATTTAGAAGTTCTTTCGGTTGCGCCTTTAGTTGGAGAAGCTATAGATCGAATTTTTAAGGATTTATCTGTTAGTGTATTATTTTAAATAAATTTACTAAATCACTTGCTCAAACTGAGCTTTGATGTTATAATAAAATTTGTTATGTCTTATTTAAA
>JBKHDA010000036.1:0-19603 GCA_046541575.1 Halanaerobium sp.
AAATTATCATTACCAATTCTTGTCTCCCCGCCGCCTTCAGCGGTCCCCCGGTGGATTGTTACATTCTCTCTAATTGTATTATCATCACCAATAAAGAGGTAACTTTTTTCTCCATCAAATTTTAAATCCTGAGGCTCAAAACCTATAGAAGCCCCGTGAAATATTTCATTATTTTTACCGATAGTAGTCCAGCCCTTAATTACTACATGCGGCCCCACTACTGTACCCTCTCCTATTTCTACATTTTCTCCAATAATTGCGTAAGGTCCAATTTCAACATTTTTCCCTATTTTGGCTCCTGGAGCAACAATTGCTGTTTCATGAATATTACTCATGTGGAGCACTTTCCCCTTCTTTTCTGCTGCCAAGACTATCATTCCCCTTCCTGTTTATCAATACTATTTATTTTCAAAAGTAAACATCATTTCAGCTTCTGCAGCAAGATCATCGCCCACATAAGCCTCTCCTCTAACCTTGGAGATTCTTTTGCGCAATCTTACCATTTTAACCTTCATTCTCAGCTGATCACCGGGTTTAACCGGTGTTCTAAATTTCGCCTTATCAATACTCGTAAATATTGGAAGTTTATTTTCCATTTCTTCAAAACTGTAATAAATTAAGATTCCTGCTACCTGAGCCATAGCTTCTACAATTAAAACTCCAGGCATAATTGGGTGGTCCGGATAATGTCCCAGAAAAAACTCCTCATTAATAGTAACATTTTTGATTCCAACAATCGATTCTTTTTTCTTAACTTCCTCGATTTTATCTACCAATAATAAGGGGTAGCGGTGTGGGAGTATCGATCTTATTACACTGATATCAATTATTTCGTTTACCTCACTCAAATTAATTTTCCTCCTCAAGCATTTTTTCTCTAATTTTTTCTGCTAATTCTACATGGAGCCTGTGGCCTGATTTAACAGCTATAATATGCCCCATAATTCTACCATTCAAGAACATGTCTCCAATAACATCCAAAATTTTATGCCTTACAAACTCATTTTTAAATCTAAGTGGATTAACAGTTTTTGTCTCCTCTATTAAAACCGCATTATCCAGACTGCCTCCCAGAGCAAGCCCCTGCTCATGCAGTTTTTCTACTTCAGAAGCAAAACCAAAGGTTCTGGCCTTAGAAATTTCTTCGGCAAAGTCCATTTTTTCTGCTTCAAATTCAAAATAACTGCTGCCAATTACTGGATGGTCATAATCTAGAGTATATGAGATTTTAAAACCATCATAGGGCATAATCACTATATATGAATCTTCAGCTCTGGCAAAAATAGTTTTTTCCAGCTTAAATATTCTGCGTTTGCTTTTTTGTTTTGTTAAACCTGATTTTAATATCTGCTGATAATATGGAAAAGCACTGCCGTCAATCACCGGAATTTCCGGACCTGAGACTTCAATTTCCAGATTATCAATACCACTGCCCCAGACTGCAGCCATTAAATGCTCAATCGTGCTTATTTTAGCTTCCTCAACTTCTTTACTGCCAATTGAGGTATTTCTGATTAAATTCACAACCGAGTCCGGCTCAGCCGGAATTTTAATTTTAGCTTCTAAATCTGAACGAGAAAAAACAATACCCGTATCAGCAGGTGCTTTTTTTAATCTAATCTCCGCATCCCTGCCGGTATGTAGGGCAATTCCCTCAACAACAATTTCTTTTTTTATAGTCTGCTGTAGATCCTTTTCTATATACAAATGTGTCATCCTTTCTTTCTAATGCCTTTCAATAGTCTATTATATATTTATTGGCATAAGAATTCAAGAATAATTTATTTTTCCAGTTCTTCGATTCGTTTTTCCAGCTCTTTGATCTGCTCAATATACTTAGGCAGCCGCCTCAGATAAGCCTGTTCCTTAAGTGCTTCTCGGTGAGGCTGAGCCGGTGCACCTGAGATAAAAACACCTTCCTCTGTTCTGGAAGTAACCATTGCTCTGGCAGCAGCTGTTGTGTTATCAGCCAGATTAATATGACCTACAACTCCGGACTGCCCTCCCAGAGTAACTCTGCGGCCCAGTTTAGTACTGCCCGCAATTCCACACTGAGAAACCAGCAGTGATTCCTCACCTACTTCAACATTGTGGCCTATCTGAATCAGGTTATCAAGTTTAGTTCCCTTTTTAATAATTGTGGGGCCGCTTGCACCGCGGTCAATAGTAACATTAGCACCAATTTCTACTTCTGCTTCAATAATTACATTACCCTGCTGCGGAATTTTATGATGTCCGCTCTCATCTGTAGCAAAGCCAAAACCATCAGAACCAATTACAGCACCGGATTGAATAATTACATCATTTTCAATCACAGTATCTCTTTCAATAATTACTCCTGGATGCAGCAGACAATTTTTCCCTATCTCAACATCCGGTCCTATAATCACTCCTGGAGCCAGAATAGTATTATCACCTATTTCAACATTTTCTGCAATAACAACACCGGGATGAATTGAAACATCTTTACCGGCTCTGCAGCTCTGATCAATTACAGCTCTCTCAGATATTTTCCCACTATAATAAGGACGTGGAGTTAATATATCAGCAATTTTAGCATAAACCCGGCGCGGATGATCGGTTAACAAAAATGTTTTTTCTTCCTTTAGCTCAGAATCAAGCTGACTGCAGATTTCATAGCTGCTGACAATAGCTGCTGCCTCAGATTTTAAAGCTTTTCTTAAATATTCTTTTTGATCGGCAAAAGTTACTGATGTTGTAATGCTCTCTCTCACTCCACAGGCATTGTTAACCATTAATTCTCCATCACCCTTAACTTCAGAACCGGTCATTTCTGCTAATTTAGAAATTTTATAATTATTATCTTTTTTATTTCCTGCTATCAATGTCATTTTTCCTCCCTGTTTGTTTTACTAAATAAAATTAATTTTCCCCATCAATTTTTTTTACTAAATCTTCAGTGATATTTTCTCCACCTTTATATAATGCATATTTTGTAATCACACTGCTGTAGTGGTTATCCTCAGCAAATTCTGCCGCAGATTTTTCTATAAGCTGCATTATTTCCCTTTCTGCAGTTTTATTATCTTTATTTTCTGCTATCGAATTAAGCTTCTGGCTTTCTTTAACCAGAGTTTTCATTTCTACTACAGCTACCTTTTCTTCTGCTTCCATAAAAAACGGCAGCATTAAACTGATTACTGCAATAAATACTGCTGCAGCTTTGCGATAATAATCCATTTAGACTACCCCTTAGTAATATTTTCTGCTTCTTTCTATCAGCTGATCCATTGCTGAAGCTTTTTCTTCTCGCTCAGCCTCAAGCTTAAATCTAATACTATCTCTCTGTCGGCTCAGCCTCATATCTAATTCATCTTTTCTATTAGCTATTAAATTCTGATGTCGATTTCTGATCTGCTCTCTGTAATCACTAAACTGCTGGTTAAATTCCATAATCAGGGTTCTGGTTTCAGCAGAAATTTCTTCATTTAAGACAGCATTTTTTTCTGCCAGCAGCTCTTCCTGTTCTGTCTCCAGCTGATTTAGCCTTTTTTGATATTCTTCTTTTTCTGAATCATTTTGAGCCAGGACTTCAACTGCAATCCGCAGATTAATCATTTTCAAATAATTACTGCCTATTTCCTGCTGACTGTAAGATGAATATTTTTCTCTGACCTGCTGCCTAAGATTCTGCAGTTTAGCTGATAAATCGGTTTCTAATTCTTTCCTTTTCTGCTGCAGCAGCTCTTCTTCCTCATTTTTCAGTTCCAGCCTGTAGTCATTTAAAAGCAGATCGCCTTCTTCTTTTAAACCATTTATCTCTTCCAGGTGATTACCTGTAATAACGGTTAAAACAGCTCTTTTGCTCTGCTCCATAACCGCAAAACTTCTGCTTTTCAATTCATTTTCAAATGCTTCCTTTTGAGCCAGGTCGAGAAATATCTCAGTTTCACCGGACTCAGCTAAAAAGCTGTCGGCATTAATCTTTTCTATCTCTTCCTGTTCAAAACTGTAAACCGAATAATCATCTTTAACAGGCGAAAAAACATAGATGAGGAGAAAGGCAAAAAACAGAGCCAGAATAATGGCTGTTAAAAATTTGAGTGATATAAAATGATAGTCATGTTTATCAATTCTATCCACAGCTCTCCTCCTCCTCATTTTAATGTTTAAATACTACCATTCCGCCTTAATTTTATTAAGTACATCATCTGTTAAATTATAACCACCGTAAAGTACATCCTCATCTTCTAAAACAAATTTCACCTTTTTATCTTCTGCTGTTTCGACAATAATAGTTTCTACTTCTTTTAAAACAGACTTTAAGAGCTCAGACTCCAGATGCTGAAGCTCAAGCTGATAGGACTGCAGCAGTTTTTTTTGCTCAGAACCTGCCAGACTTTCCGCTTCCTGCTCCAGCTCAAGCTGATACTCGGCCGCCTTTTGATCAAGCTCTTCCTCGGCAGCATTTTTAGCAGGATGTTCGGCAAAAACTCTTTCCAGATTGACATAGGCAACACTATCAACACTGTCATCCTGACTAAAATAGGCTAAATATAAAATTGAGCCTAAAATAGCAAGCAGCAGAAGCAGCACTGCAAAGTGAAATTTTCTCTGACTTGATTCCATTTCTATATTCCTCCAAAGAGTCTCATTAATTATTTTATCTTAGATTAAAGTTCGGTTTTAAAATGTATTACCTATACTGAAGTGCAGCTGACCATCTGAATCTTCATCCCAGCCGTAGTCAAGACGGAGCTGGCCGACAGGAGTATTCATTCTCATTCCCAGTCCATAACCATAGTTTAGATCATCAAGGCTGATGCTGTCTCTTTCTTCCCAGACATTACCGGCATCAGTGAAAATAACTCCGGTAAAGCTTTCATTAAATGGTATTCTGTATTCTACATTAAATAAAAGTAGGTTATTATTGTCTATTTTCTCATCATCAAAATCACTGCGTTCATAGCCGCGCAGGCTGTCTGAACCACCGAGATTATATTCTTCACTTCCTAAACCACCTGAAGCATTGCGGGGATCACTCAGACCAAGCTTCATCCGCAGAGCCCAGGCATGATCTTTAAAACCGGGGTAATATCTTCTGCTGTCTAAATTATATTTAGTAAATTCTTTATCTCCACCCAGAAAATCTCCTGCATGTTCAACATTCAGATTATTAATTGAACCTGATGTAGGGTGGAACCTGTTGTTTGAGGTATCTCTATTAAAAGAAAGTGTCATTGAGCGCAGCTCATTATCACCCTCATCAATAGGTTCTCCTTCAATAATGCCTTCTTTACTATCCGTTTCATTCCAGGTTTCTTCTGTATCATCAATTCTATATCTTAAAGAAGTTTCCCAGTCTCTGGGTAAAGGATGGCCCAGACTAATACTTCCTCCCCTACTCTTTTTGGTATAATCGAAATCGTCAGCAGTAGTCCTTTCTGTTTCGCGGTCATATATATTAAAGCCAAATGAAAAATCAGTATCCCATAAATATGGTTCCTCAAAGTTTAAGGAGTAGGTTGTGGTATCTCCAAACTGCCATTTAGCTCCGATATTTTGACCATTACCAAAGAGGTTCTTTTCGCTGACATCAACAAAACCTATCCAGCCGTCATTAGAACTGTAACCTCCACCAAACTGCAGATTACCGGTTTTTGCTTCTTCCAGGTTGATAACTAATTTCGCTTTATTTTCTTCTTCATCTACACGCTGCAGCTCTGGATTAATATTTTCAAAAAATCCAAGCCGACTCAGGTTCTGAAAACCATTCTGAACTTTATTGATATTAACTACTTCTCCGGGCTTAATAGGCATTTCTCTTAAAATTACATCATCATCTGTTTTGCTGTTACCGCTGATTTCTATGGAATCCAGCTCTCCTGGACTAATTTCAACTTTTAAAACACCCTCATCTGAGATATTTACATCTTTATAACGGGCTAAAACATAACCGTCATCCTGCATTTGTTCCTGCAGTGATTTTAAATTCTCGTTCATTTTTTTAACATTAAGTACTGTATCCAATTTTAAATCTAAACTATTGAGAACCTTTTCTTTGCTGTAAATTGGCTCATTCCCGCTTACTTCTATATCTTTCAGCACCTGGTTTTCCTTTACTTCAAAAATAACATTAAGTCCACCCTCATAGTTTTCAAAGGCTATATTGATATCAGAAAAATATCCAAGATCAAATACACTCTGCATATCAGATCTTAAATTCTCCTGATTGGTTTGATCTCCAACCTCTGTACTCACAGCATTCAGGATTTCAGAATCACTTACATGTTCATTACCTTCTACAGAAATTTTTGTTATTTCATCTATTGGTATATCCTGAGCTGCCGCAGTTCCGCTGAACAGTAAAAACAAGCTAACTAAAATTGCTGTACCGATTAATAAATTCCTTTTCATGTTTGGCCTCCTAAAATTCAATTTCATTTTCTATAGTTATCTGATAGTCGTCATCTCCAAAATATGTCCCTTTTAAATTAGTTATTTCTGTTAACTTATACTGAAAAGATATCTCATCTTCTCGTTCATCTCCTTCACCAAAAAATGATGCATATTCCAGATAAAAACGCTTACTTAAATTTTTACCCAGATAAATTGCAAATTCTCTTTCCAGTCCAAATTGTGAAGCATCTATTTCTATTCTATCTAACGAGAGAGCTGATCTAAAGTCTGATTCAATGTCAGAAATTATATCTTCCTGCAGAAAACTATTGACAACTCTAATTAGTTCCTGCAGAATAATCTGCTGAATCCCTATATCTTCTCCCCCGACTACTGCCGAACCCAGTGCACCCCGACTTGACAGAAGATTTAAAATTTCCTCTTCGGTCATTTCGGGATTAGAACTGAAATTAATACGCATATCATCTGCCGGACCACTTACATTAATATTTATTTCTCTACCACCGGCATAGGTTGTAGCATTAGCCTGTACTTCGGGGATATCTCCTTCATCAACGGGATTAAATAAAACTTCTCCCCTATTTAAAGTAAAGCGCGAATTATAATAGTTAAATCGTCCTTCACTACTCCGCAGTCTGCCCTCCATCATTAGTGAATTATCTCTTTCATGATCAAAGTCAATATTTAAATCACCATTTTGGACTAAAACATCCATATTCTGATTTTTAACTCTAACATCTTCTCCTGGATTTATATCAAGCTCAACAGCAGGAACAAAAGCTCCTTCATTCTCCTGCTCAGCTGCCGGCCATTCAAAGGGGATACCGATTCTAAAATCATAGACCTCTAAATCACCAGCCAGCAGCGGCTTCATCATTGGTCCCTTAAAGCTTAGATCAGAATCAAAATCACCTTCTAAAGAACCATAGTCGAAATATAATTTTCGACCATTAAGCTCCAAATCCCAGAAGTTTTCTCTATCTAAAAGATTAAGCTGTCCGCCAGCTTGAAAATTACCGTCAACAAAATCTCCTCTTAGCTCATTAATTAAAGCTCTACCTTTATTAAGTTCAATTTGACCTCTATAATTTTCTATAGGTGCCCAGATTCCAAGTTCCAGAGAATTCCCTTGCATTTCTAAGTTTCCGCTAAAATTGGGCTCTGCAAGAGTTCCATCGGCTCTAAAATTGCCATTTAACTGGCCGTCACCGGATATCTGATCTCCAAAAAATGAGAGCAGAAAAGATACAGGCATTTCCTGCAGATTAGAACTTAAGCTCAATTCATCCTGATTAAAAGAATAACTGCCATCTAATTCTAAGCTGCCTCCCTCACGGAAATTAATGGTCTGGGAGCTGGAAATCCGCCTCTGACTTTCCAGTAATATATCACCTTTCATTGCCTCTAAGGCTGTATTATTGATTTCTATAGAATCCAGATTATGACTCAAATTTAAAATCGGACTCTCCAGACTGCCATCAATACTACCCTCAAAACCGAGATTAGCTTTTGTATCTAAATTAATACCAAACTGGCTGCTGTAAAACTCAAGTGGTAAATCTGAGGCCTGAAAATCCAGATTGATTTCTCTGCCAATTTTTCCGCTTAAATTAAAGCTGCTCTGCTCACTCTGGTCCAAATAAGCATCTATATTTAAATCAGCACTGTAGTCAAGACCCTGAGACTCTACTGCAGCATCTCCTTTAAAGTTCAGCTCCTGAGCAAAAGGATAAAAGCCCAGATATTTTTCAAAATAACCTCTGCTTGCTGCATCAATTAATTCCAGATTCAACTTTGTCTGAGGAATATTCATTAAATCAGAAACCTCTCCCTCAATTCGATACTCACCTGCAGCAAAGTTAAAAGCAAAATTATTAATACTCAGACTCTGCTGCTGCGGCTTTAGCTCGAAATCATTTTCCAGAATTTCAAGCTCAAAACCATCATAATTTAGATCTTCTGCAGCTAATTCAAAATTGGTGGTTATTGAATCTATCTGTCCCTGCAGTTTACCCTGCAGACCCATAACACCATCAATTTTTTCGGCATAATTGGGATATTCATTTAAATAATTCTGCGGCTCAATACCGCTGAACTGATAATTTAGATCAAAACCATTATCAGGGCTGTAAATTCCAGCCGCCTCAAAACTCAAGTCCTGCTGTTCAAAGGAAAAATCCTCTATCTGAAATTCTCCTTTTTCCTTTTTAATATCAGCACTTAAATTTGAGAGATCAAACTCACGACCACTGTAATTAAATACTGTATTTGAAGTTCTAAGCTGGAGATCAAGATTATAGTCAGCAAGATTTCCACTTAACTGAGCTCTAAGATCAACTCCACCATTTAAAGGCAGTTCCTGGTTAAAGCTTTCAGCAAAATCCTGAAAATATAAATTTTCGCTTTTAATCTCTAAATCAAGCAGTCTATCTTCTGACAGACCTCTAATCTCTCCAGAGGCCCTCAGCAGAGCTTCGCTGACAGCAGCTCTGGCCTCTGTTAACTTTAGATTGTCATTTTCATAAACAGCTTTAATATTAATTTCATTAAAAACATAATTTTGATAGGATAATTCATCCAGACTCAAATCTGTAGTTATGGTCGGCTGATCAAAGCTTTCACCAATCCGACCTTCGGCATATTTAATTGTGGGGTTAATAGTATCTATTATATCAAAATTTAAATCAAAATTTTTATTTAATACTGCCGGCTCAAAATTTTTGACCGCATAACGCAGGTCAAGTTCCCGCTCTGCAAAGTCAACCTCTCCCAGCAGATCAAGATAGGCAAAATCGGAAAATAATTTCAAAGAATTTATAAAAAGTCTACTGTCAACATACCAGAACTGGCTTTCCAGACTCAAATTATTAGCCGGATTTTCAAAATTAAAGTCCAAATCAAAATTTCCAGAAGCCGAAATACCCCGGCTAAAGCTGTAATATCCAGCAGCATCTGCATTAAAGTCCAGGCTGTCACCTTCAACTTTTCGAAACTGCTGCAGATAATCATCAGCTAAATCATAGCTTTCTAAAAGAGAAATTAATTGATCTGATATTTGGACGGATTCTGCTCTGGCTTTTACTAAGTAATTTTCTTTCTGAAGGTCATAGCTTGCCTGCAGATCTAATTTAGAATCATCCTCCAGCTCAAGCTCTGCTTTTTCTAAAAAGATTTCATCATCCAGCAGCTTGAGAACAAAACTGGAATTATTAATAGTTGTATATTCGGTTCTAAGATCTGCGGCTTCTACTTCAGCCCGAGCCTGATTTATTTTATTTTCAGCTCCATTTAATTTTAAGTCAAAGGCCAGATCTCCTCTTTCAAGTTCAGGTGCTAAAAAATCATACCGGTAGTTAAATTCTTCTGCTGATAGTTCAAGCTGATACTGAAGCTCCTGATCAAGCTTTAAACTGAACTGCAGCCGGTTATCATCCAGCAGAAATTGATTGTCGACAGCCGCCAGTTTAAATTCCGGCCCGGAAAATATTAAGTTTAAATCATTAAAATCAAAATCAAATTCTTCTTCAGTGCCCTGCTGTTGATAATTTGAGCTGAATTTTAAATCTTCAAAATTAACTTCAGCCTCATAATTTTTAAGCTCAGAGGCACCAAAATCCAGCTTTCCTTTAGCTGCAAAAAGCCCCTCTACTGTGTTGAGATCGAGATTAAAACCCTGAAGATTATAGTTTTCTTCCGGCAGCAGCTCTAAAAAAGGTGCTACTGCAAAGGATTTAGTATTAAAATATACTTCTGCCTCATTTCCACTGCGCTGTAGACTGATTTCCAGTTTTTCTCCTTCAAAATCGGAAAAACTGTAATCATTATAATTCAATTTATCTATTAAAACAGCTGTGGAGAGTTTGAGCTGATAGTCATCACTACCGTCAGCTTTTAGTCCAAAATTTAAATTATCAAATTCTAAATCATAATTTTTACTCTTGAGCAGCAGTTTAGAATCCAAAATATTAATATTGATCCCCTCTATAATTTCGGGTAAATCAAAATTGGCTAATTCAAAGCCACCACTTTCCTTATTATCAGGCTCTAAATCGCCGTCAGCCTGAGCTTCTAAATTCGAATCTAAAAGTCCTTCTGCAGTTATAATCTCTGCTTTTTTTGCTTCTACAAACTTCACCTTAATTATTTGATCAAAATCACTGAGATTAAGCTCATAATCTAAATTGAGCTCTTCAACTTTAAGTTCATTTCCGTTTTGATCTTTAAAAGAAAACGAATTCAGGCGCAGGCGGTTTAAAGGCCATAAAGAGACCGAGCTGAAAGAAATTTCACCGGAAATTCTTTCTTCCAGAGCAGCAATAATATCATCTTTGAAATACTGGGGTAAACCACCCAGAAGGCTTGCAAAGTAGGCTGAAATAAGCAGGATGATTAATACCCCTAAAAGATATTTAATTTGCTTATCCATTTAAAAACCTCCAGCAAGCATCAAGTTGAATTACTGCTCATTTTTATTTTCGTCTTCATTCTCAGCTCCCGACTCTGCAGCAGCTTCTGCTGATGCTTCATTTTCTGAGGCTTCTTCTTCTGCAGAGTCCTCAGGACTCTCTAAAATTTCTATATCAAGGTTTAAGCTCCCTTCGAGCACATAATCAGTAGCAAATCTTTCTTTGATTTCTTCTTCCAGCTCTTCTGCTGCTTCTCGATTCTGTCCAGCAGTATTCATTTCCTCACCCTTATTTTCAGTCTCCTGTTGATTTTTATTAGGTGGACTTTCACTGCTTTCCTGGTAGGTTGGCGCTGCATAAGATGGATAAAGCTGCAGTATCAGATCATTGTTATCAGGTGAATCAAGGTAGCTATCTAACATTGATTCGAAACTTTTATGACCCGAAATTTCGGCCTCGTTTAGACCACCACTGCTCTGCATCTGATTGTTTTCTTCCGGCCTCATAGTTTCTCCGGTGTAACCACCATCAACAAAAAGGGTTGCTATACCGGGTTCTATATCTTCTGGAAGTTCCATTTTTAGTGTTTTAGTTTCTGTACCATTTCTGTAGCGGTGCAGGGTAACCTCCACTTCCAGCTCATCACCAGGATATATTTCCTCATTTAAAACCTTAGCCTCCTGAATTAAAGCCACACTGTCATTTTTATTAAAATCTAATTCCAGCCTGATATCAATCAGATTAACTTCTTTAAAAGGATTTGTTAAAATCAAATCTAAAAGCTGTGAGAAATCATAAAGAGCTGTACTTCCGATATCATTCTGACTATAGTACATATTAGTTGATTCTATCTGCAGCTCGGGCAGACCTCTGCCCATAATTTTTAGCTTTGATTCGGCTGAGCCGGGTCCAATCCTGTCCAGAGCTGAGTCAACAGCCTGCAGGGCAGCACTATTTGATAAAGAAGTAAACAAAAACTCATCATTAATTATTTGTAAACTAACTTCTTTTAAAAGCTTCCCATTTTCGGAAATAGAAATATAAACAGGAGTAATTCTGGGGAAACTGCCTATTCTCCCTGCAATACCGGCCCCTCTATCCTGATTAACCGAACCTAAAAGTCGATTATAGGGAGAACCCAGTTTAAAGGGCTGTTCTGAGTTGGGAATAACTGCATTAATATCAGCTCTGCTTAAAAGATAGTTTACCTCACCTCGATTGGTAAAGGGATGACCAAAGGCTAAAAAATTTCCCTGATCTACATAGGTCAGAGTACCAATTGAAGCCACACTTATATCTCCCCTAACCAACTGTACTGCAACTGCTTCTCCGGGCTCAGGTTCTCTATCACTTTTATCTGCTTCTTTAATTCCAGGACTGGGAACAACATCCAGATTTAATTCTGAGAGATTATCTTCCAGTCTCTCTAAAGCCCGACCTTTAATTCCACTTACCATAATCGGACTGGAACTTCGAATAATATTTTTCCCTGGTGAAAATTCATCCAGGTCAAATTCTAAATCACTAATATTTCCACTGCGTTTTTCAATCTCATTATTATCAAGCAGTTTAAGCATTCTCTCAATTGGAGTAACCAGTCCAAAGCGGTGATCACTGTTATTCCAGCCATAACCGATAGCTCCAATCAGCTGGTCTTCTATATAAATTGGACTGCCGCTCATACCGGATGCAATTCCGCCAAAATCTTCTGTTTTATCTCCGGTTAATTTAATTAAAATTAAATCTTCCTCCAGACTTCGGTTATCCATTACATCTACAACCTCTATTTCGAATTCCTCTATTTTACTACCGGAAAAAACCGTTTTCCCGTAACCGGTCATTCCCGCTTCTACTTCATCTAATGGCATAATATTCTCTGCAGCAAGTACTGGGGTATTGATAAGAATTAAAACTATTAAAATGCAAAATAAAACTTTTTTTATTTTTTTACTCAACTTTAATCACTCTCCAGTTACTTTTAAGATAAAATGCCCTGGTCACCTGTGCTTAATACTTTAGATATTTTATCTAATTCATTTAAAGCCTGTCCGGTTCCTTCTGCAACACAAACTAAGGGATCATCAGTAACAAAAGCTCCTACTTCTGTCTGCTGACTGATAAATTTATCAAGTCCCTCTAAAAGCGAGCCGCCGCCGGTTAAAATAATACCCTTTTCTACTATATCAGCTGAAAGCTCGGGCGGTGTTTTTTCCAGTACTCGTCTGGCAGCATGAGCAATATTATCCAGCAATTCTTTAAATGCTTTGTGAGTTTCCTCTGCTGATAATTCTATGTGTCTTGGTAAACCCGTCATTAAATCTCTGCCTTTGACTTCATACTTGGCAGAATAATTGGGATCTGCACTACCAATATTTATTTTTATTTCTTCAGCAGTTGACTCTCCTATAACCAGGTTATAATTCTCTCGAACATAGCGAACAAGAGCCTCATCAAATTTGTCTCCACCAACACGAATCGATTCTCCAACAACAATTCCACCAAGTGAAAGCACCGCAATCTCAGTGGTTCCACCGCCAATATCAATAACCATATTCCCTTCGGCTTTTTCAATTCTGAGGCCGGCTCCGATTGCTGCTGCCACAGGCTCTTCAATCAAAAAGGCTTTGCGGGCACCAACCTGAACTGCTGCCTCCAGCACGGCTCGACTTTCAACTCCGGTTACACCTACAGGTATGCAGACCATAATTAAGGGCTTAATAAATCTGCTTTTAACCCCTACTTTTTTCAAAAAGCTTTTGAGCATCATTTCTGCAACCTCAAAATTAGCTATTACACCATCTTTTAATGGTCTAATAACTTCAATATTTGCCGGTGTTCTTCCCAGCATTCTGCGGGCTTCTTCTCCAACTGCCAGTACTTTATTTGTCTTTTTATCCAGAGCTACAAAAGACGGTTCCTGCAGTACAATTCCTTTATCACTCTCATAAATAATAACTGTGGCTGTTCCAAGGTCAATTGCAATTTTCTTACTTAATTTATTTAAAATATTCAATAGCATACCCCTTCCTTTTAATCACTGCTTATTACGTAAATTTGTATAAAATACTGATCTGATTTATTCTTCAGCTTCACCTGATCTGATAACTGCTTCTTTAGTAAATAATGGTCCAAAAATTTCTGTTAAAGCAGCTGTCAAAATAACCATATTAAAAATCATCAGAGATGTGTCTGGAATTTGAGTAAACTGTTTTTGTACAGAAAAAGCAAGGGCAATAGCGACTCCTCCCTGAGGAAATAAACCCAGGCCTATATATTTTTTAACTGTGGGTTCTGCATTTGAAAAATGACCGGCTATAACTGCTCCTCCATATTTACCTATTAGTCTGGAAAGCAGAAAAACAAAAGCCGTGATCAAAAAAACCGATGAACCCATCTGGGTAAAACGAATTTCTGCACCTGCAAAAATAAAAAACATAGCATATAAAGGTATGGTCAAAGTATCCAGATATTCAGAGATCTGGAGGTTCTTTTCAGCAAAATTTCTAATAGCAAAACCGAGTGCCAGATTTGCAATTAATGATGATAATCCAAAAACTAAACTGACAGCAGAACTTAAAACTACTGAAGTTAAAATAGCTACTACCTTTTTAGTTTTATCATCAACCATACTGATATAATGCTGTGCCAAATAACCGATTACCAGACCAATAATAACAGCTGCTATTATCTCTACCACAGGTACTAAAAACAGCTGAGCAGAAAGCACCTGACCATTTCCAACAAACATCATTGCTACCGGACTGATTAAGGCAAATAGAATTAAAGCCAGCGTATTATCCAGACCGACAACTGCCATCAGGGTTGAACTTAAAGGCCCTTCAGCATTATATTCCTTTAAAACCATTATTGTTGAGGCCGGAGCTGAGGCAGCAGCTATAGCACCCAAAAGCAGAGCCATATAAATCGGGGCTCCAATCAGATAGACTGCTGCAGCTGAAATTACTGCACCCCCCATTGCTTCAAAAATTGTAATAATATAAATGCTTTTTCCCAAACGCTTAAAAGTTCTCAGTGATAACTCAGTTCCTATAGTAAACACAATAAAGGCCAGAGCAATCTGTGTTATATAGTCAAGCTTTATTATCAAAAATTCATACCAGCTGTGAAATTCACTTTCCAAAAATGGTATTAAATTTAATATATCAGGACTGATTACTATACCAAATAAAACATAACCCACAACTATCGGCAGGCTGTATTTTTTTGAAACAATTATTGCCAGCATTGCCAGGACGAGAAAGAAAGCGATTAAATAAATTGCTTTTGTCTGCAGTTCATAAACATGAAACCATTCCTGCAGATGTTCCAGCTCAACAGCGGCTCCTATATTATTTTCCATTGTTACACCTCATTATATATTATCAATCTTAAAATGAAATTAAAATAATTATAATTCTTGAACTGCTTTAAATTACTGAATTGTACCTTCACCGGATTTTATAACAGCATATTTGGTCATTAGTGGTCCTATGACTTCAGTCAGAGCTGCTGTCAATAATAAAGTGTTGAAAATTAGAAGTCCAACCTCCGGGGCTTCTGCATACTGCTGCTGAATTGAATAAGCAAGTGCAATAGCAACACCACTCTGAGGCAGTAGTCCCAGACCAACATATTTTTTGACAGATTCAGGAGCATCAGATATCCGGGCAGCAAAAGTTGCCCCACCAATTTTACCAATACTTCGTGCAGTAAAGTAAACTACTGCAATCAATAAGAAACTTAAAGAACCCATTTCCGAAAATCTAATTTCTGTACCAGCTATAATAAAAAACATTGCATAAAGCGGAATTGTTAAAGTATCAAGATATTCTGATACCTGAAGGTTCTTTTTAGCAAAATTACGAACTGCAAATCCAACTGTCATATTAGCAATTAAAGCCGAAAATCCAAAATAAATAGAAATCGCTGAACTCAAAAGAATCATTGTAATTAAAGCTAAAATCTTTTTTGTTTTTTCTTCATAACCTGTAATTAAAATTTGTCCTAAATAACCAAAAAACAGACCAACTATCAGTGCACCTGAAATTTCAATTAAAGGCAGCAGAAACATTTCTTCATAGTGCAGAACAGCTTTTCCCTTAAATAAGGAATAGGCTAAAGGACTGATTAAACTAAAGAAAATTAGTGCTACAGCATCATCAATCCCAATAACTGCCATAATAGTTGATGTTAGTGGTCCTTCGGCATTATACTCTTTTAAAACCATAACAGTTGCTGCCGGTGCAGTTGCAGTTGCAATTGCTCCCAGTAAAAGTGCTATATACAAAGACCAGCCAAAAACATAAACAGCAACTGCCACAAATCCAAATGCTGCCAGCGACTGGATTACTACAATATAAAAAATACTTTTACCGAGCCTTCTTATATTCTTAATTGATAATTCACTTCCAATTGTAAAAGCAATAAAGGCAAGAGCAATTTTAGTTATATAATCTAAGTCTGCCAGCACAAAGGTATAAAATTCAGGATCCACTGCCGGTATTAAACTAACAACATCAGGGCTGAATAAAATTCCTAAAAAAACATATCCGATCACAATTGGAACTTTATACTTTTTGGCAATTAAAACAACCAAAAAAGCAAATAATATAAAAAATGAAATAGCATAAATCTCTTTATCAGCAATATTATTAACGGTTAACCATCTTTCTACCTCAATAAAACCAAATGAAAATTCCCCCAAATTCATTTTTCCACCCCGTTTTTTGCTATCTCCTTATGAATTTATAAAATTATTTCTTATTTTTAAAAACTCAAACATCCCGGTCAAACATTTACTAGCCCTTACCATTTTCTGCCTCATCCAGCAGGTAATGCAGCAGATTAGACCTTTCTATAAACCCCCGTAAAAAGCCCCTTTCATTAATTACAAAAAGCATTGATTCTTTATTATTAAGCATAATATCGGCAATTTTTTTCATATCACTTTTTTCTTTTACCGCATCCCGATTGCGGGCCATGTATTTTTCCACTTTCTCATCTTTAACATGCTTTAGGTTTTCTACCGCTTCATTAACCTCGTAAAAGAGGCGGCTGCTGTCTAAAAAACCAAAGCTTTCCGGAATAATATTTTTTAGAATATTGTTGCTGTAAATTGTCCCTATAAATTGATTTTGATGATCTACCACCGGCAGTACTGACTGTTCTGATCTGTACATTAAAATTATTGCCTTGCGGATGCTGTCATCTGGAGTAACTGAATTCATGGTTCTGATCATATAATCTTTTACAAGACTCATTTTTTACACCTCCAGCTTATTGATCTCCAGTCGATCAAGACAGGAGTTATAATCATTTCTATCTTCTAAATAAATCCCTTCATTTTCTGCTATCCAGAGTGCTGCCGCTCCACCGCGCAAATTAGCTTCCAAAAAGTCAAAATTATCAGTCTGGAATGCATAATCCAAATAAGCAGTATTATAGGCGTCACTTGATCCCAGCCAGTTGATAATACAGTAACCTTTTGGCGAGAGCTGATATACCTGACCATCTTTATCAAAAAGAATTCGATCACAGTGAAAAGGAAGTAGAACTCTTTTGGCACCCATCTCCTGTATTTTTTTACCGGCTTTAATATAATCTTCTTTATCATTCATCTCTACATCTAAAATTGTTTTATGATGCTTAAAATAAGGAGCGACAACATCAGGCTCTGATTCCAGAGCCAGTTTTAGGGCCTCACCACTGGCCTGCAGAAATACATGTTTATCCCTCTCTTTAGCAATTTTTATTAATCGCTGATAAATATCAAAATCTACACCTTCCGGCACAGATCCCGCCATTAAAATACAGCCGCTTTCGGAAATAGACCTTTTAAAACGGATTATTAATTCGTCAACCTCTTCTTTTTCTACTCTAAAGGTATAATCATTGTACTGAGTATAAGTGACTGGATCACGGCCAATTATTTTAACATTATTTCGAATTTCACTTTCTGTATGAATATAATTACTAATTATATCATCTTCCTGCACCATTTTTTCGAAAAAGAGACCCTGTTTGCCGCCAACAAAACCAATATTCTGAACATCATGATAGCCCATATTTCTAAAATTAATTGCACTTATTAAACCCTTTCCACCCGGATAAATTCTCAGGTCGTCATGGTCATATATAAACTGGTTTTTCATAACCTCATTTTTATCAACAAAATATTCACGGTCAATGGCCGGGTTTAGTGTAACTGTCGTAATCATTTTTTCACCACCTTGTTTTTTTAAAAAGAAAATTGAGTTTTAAAACAGAAAACCGCTGAAATATCAGCGGCAGGTTTTAGTTACTCAGATACTTTATTTATTGAAGCTCCAACTTGACAGAGCTTTTTTTCGATATTTTCATATCCGCGTTCTACATGATAGATGTCTTTTACCTCTGTTTTACCTTCAGCAGCCAGTCCGGCCAGAATAAGTGCGGCTCCTGCGCGCAAATCTGTAGCCTTTACTTCAGCACCTGACAGGCGGCCCGGTTTGATAAGAGCACTGTGTCCATCAATTTTTATTTCGGCTCCCATTCTTTTTAACTCATCTACATGCATAAAACGATTCTCCCAGACTGTTTCAATAATTAAACTTGTCTCATCAGCCTGAGTCAGCAAAGCCATCATCTGTGACTGCATATCTGTGGGAAAACCGGGATATGGTAAGGTTTTAACATCAACTGCCTTTAAATTCTTATCAGCCTTGACCCGGACTCCTGCAATATCTTCTTCTACAGTAATTCCCATCTCATGCATTTTAGCAATCAGTGGTTTTACATGTTCGGTCAGCACATTGCGCACAAATATATCTCCAGCAGTAATAGCAGAAGCTATCATATATGTACCGGCTTCTATACGATCTGGAATAATCCGGTGCTCAACTCCATGCATCTCATTTACACCTTCAATTTTTACAATGTCTGTACCAACACCTTTAATCTTAGCCCCCATCACAGTCAGGAAGTTTGCCAGATCTACAATTTCCGGCTCCCGGGCAGCATTTTCAATAACTGTTTTGCCCTCAGCCCGGCTGGCAGCCATCATAATATTGATAGTTGCTCCTACACTGGGATAATCCAGATAAATTTCTGCCCCCTCAAGCTTATCAGCCTTAACATCTACAACTCCATGATCTAAATTGACCTCAGCTCCCAGAGCTCTAAATCCTTTTAAATGAAGATCAATCGGCCGGTTACCAATATTACAGCCCCCCGGCAGAGTTGTTCTGGCATGTCCTGACTTAGCCAGCATCACTCCTAAAATATAGTAAGAAGCTCGCAATTTTCTGGCCAGATCATGGTCAGCCTCTGTTTTGGAAACTGTACCTGGATCAATTTCAATTCGATTTTTATCTCTTTTTACTTTTGCACCCATATCTTCAATTATACTGCATAAATTTGTTACATCTCTAAGCTTTGGAATATCCTCTAAAACTACTTCTGAATCAGCAAGTAATGAAGCAGCGATAATCGGCAGAGCCGCATTTTTTGCTCCTCCAACTTTAATTTCTCCTGCAAGTGGATTCAAACCTTCAATTATATACTTGTCCACCTCTAAAAGCCCCTTTCTAAATAAATGATGCCTTTAAAGGCCGCGTAAAATCTTCTCATCAGCCAAAACCATTAAATAAATATTATTTGTTTTGGCAGCCTACACAGCCTGTACCTGTTAATTTATCAAATATGCCGGCCTTTTTATAATTAATTTTTTCCTCCGGCGCTTTTTCCATTAATTCCTTCCAACAATCACTGCAGAGCAAAGAGCCTGCATTCCTTATAATATTATCAGATAAACCCTTCTTTTGCAACTTTTCTTCCCG
>JBKHDA010000037.1:0-19248 GCA_046541575.1 Halanaerobium sp.
CAACTTAGAATTTATATATACACCGGACTTTACTCCCAACCGCTTTGCAGAAGATCCGGACAGTCCTTTAGGTAACTGGATTATTAACCCTTTTGCTGCGGAAATGAGTCTTTCTGAGATTGAAAGGGAAACAGGCAGCAGTACTGCCGAGATTATAGAACAGGTTGAAGATGCCACAGCTGATGAAGATAATCAATTTGGCTTAAGATTTACTGACAGTCGGGGCAGTACTGATTATGGTTTTAGCTATTATCACGGTTATTTGAGAGAACCCAGCTATGATAAAGCAGCTCTTACAGCAGAACTGGATGAATTTAAAAATAATAATACTACTTTTGACTCAGTTTTGAAAGCTGCTGACCTGCAGTATGATGAGGTTGATGTCTTTGGTTTTGAGCTGGCCCGGGTTATAGCTGATATTAACAGCCGTTTAGAGTTAGCTTATTATAGAACAGATGATACTGAGGGTGATGATCCGGCTGTGAGAAATAATAAAATTGCCTGGGTAATTGGTGGTGATCGTGATCTGCCGATCAGCAACCTTAATTTGAATCTGCAGTTTACAGGAGAAAAAATACTGGATGATGATCAGATAGAGGATACCGGACAGCCTGATTTAGAATATGATCCAGATGGAGACTATACTACCAATAGAGCTATTTTAAGACTAGAAGACAGCTATCAAAATGAAAAGATAATTCCGGAATTAACCTGGATTTATAACTTAAATAACAATGATTATAGTTTAGAGGCAGCAGTAGATTATGAATTAAAACAGGATTTGATTTTAACAATCTCTCATAAAATATTTAAGGGAGATTCGGATACTGACTTTGGTCAGTTTGAGGATAATGATTATTCATCCTTTGCTATAAATTACAGCTTCTAATTAAAAAATTAAGGTGTTGAATAAAAATATAAAAGGCTAAAATTACTTCAAAATTAGAGTAATTTTAGCCTAAAAGCTTATAATCAAGAAAAATTATTAATAAATCGATCTTCAAATTTGTAAAGCAGTTGACAATTTGCGTTCAGCTGGTTATAATAGTTTTGTGAACTTTTTACAAAAATTTTAATAAAGCTGAATAGCAGGAGGTGAACAATAAATGGCTCATGTAATTTCAGATGATTGTATTTTGTGCGGTGCCTGTGCACCAGAGTGTCCTGTAGACTGTATCAGTGAAGGTGATACACAATTTGAAATCGATGCTGATGAATGTATCGATTGTGCAGCTTGTGTAGCAGTTTGTCCTGTAGATGCTATTAGCCAGGCATAAATTTATAAATTTTGAAAAAACCGGGGGGCTTTTCTCCGGTCTTTTTCATTTTAAAAAGTCATAATTTTAAATTATATTTAAAATAGAAGCTAGAAATTAAGCAGGATTTAATTCTCTTATAGAGAAGTATAACTAATATATAAGGAAGATTTTAATTATTAAATTAAGGAGATGAGCTTTGGATGCAGGAACTCAAACAAATTGATCCGGAAATTGCAGCTATTATAGCAGAAGAAGAAAAGAGACAGGCTCAAAATATTGAATTGATCGCCTCAGAGAATTTTGTCAGTTCTGCTGTGATGGAGGCTGCTGGTTCAGCCTTAACAAACAAATATGCAGAAGGTTATCCTCACAAAAGATATTATGGGGGCTGTGAGGTAATTGATAAGGCGGAAGAATTAGCTATTAAAAGGGCAAAGGAATTATTTGGAGCTGAACATGCTAATGTACAGCCACATTCTGGTTCTCAGGCAAATCAGGCAGTTTATTTTTCACAGGTTCCACCGGGTGGAACTATACTGGCAATGGATTTAACTCATGGGGGTCATTTAACCCACGGCAGCCCGGTGAATATGTCGGGTGAGTATTATAATTTTATCCACTATGGTGTAACAAAAGAAGAAGAAATCATTGATTATGACCAGGTTCAGGCACTGGCTGAAAAACATCAGCCGGATATGATAGTTGCTGGAGCAAGTGCTTACCCAAGAGTAATTAATTTTAAAAGATTTAAAGAAATAGCTGATTCAGTAGGTGCACAGCTAATGGTAGATATGGCTCATATTGCTGGATTAATTGCAGCTGGATTACATCCGAACCCGGTAGAAGTTGCAGATTTTGTAACTACAACTACTCATAAAACTTTAAGAGGAACCAGAGGTGGAATGATCCTCTGTAAGGAGAAATATGCTAAAGAAATAGATAAAGCTATTTTCCCCGGAATTCAGGGAGGACCGCTGATGCATATAATTGCAGCTAAGGCAGTATCTTTTAAAGAAGCCTTAACAGATGATTTTATGGATTATCAGCAGCAGATAATTGATAATGCAAAAACTCTGGCAGAAGAGTTAAAAAGTTATGGTATGAGACTTGTATCTGGTGGAACAGATAATCATATGATGCTAGTTGATTTAAATAATATGGAGATTACAGGAAAAGAAGCTGAAGAGGCTTTAGATAAGATGGGAATTACAGTCAACAAAAATACTATTCCTTTTGAAACTAAAAGTCCTTTTGTGACCAGTGGAATTAGGATCGGAACACCAGCTATTACAACAAGAGGTATGAAAGAAAAAGATATGAAACAAATAGCTGAGTTTATCTTTGAAGCTCTAAAAAATATTGAAAATGATGATAAACTTAAAGAAATGAAAAAGGAAGTACATTCTTTTTCTGCTCATTTCATGGAATAACTTATATAACAGCTAATAATTAAGGGCCGGGGAAACCCGGCTGTTTTTTTGAGAATATAATAAGATTAGATAATAGAAAAAGGTGATAAAATGAATACTAAATTAATTGTTTTTGATCTGGACGGAACTTTATTAGATTCAGAACATCAGCTGCACAAAAAAACTATTGAAGCAGTAAAAATGATAAGAGAAAAAGGAATTAAAACTATGGTGGCCACAGGTAGAATGTACTGCTCTGCCAAACCTCATACTGACCGCCTGCAAATAAAGGAGCCAATAATAACCTATAATGGTGCTCTGGTTATGGACCCTGAAAGTCAGTCAGAGATCTTCCATGATCCTATTCCTTTTGAGATTGCACACAGAATTACAAAAATGGTGGTAAACAATAATTATCACCTGCAGCTATATATTAATGATAATTTATATGTTGCTGAAGAAAATGAATTTACTGCTAAATATGAAGATTTATCCGGAATTAAGGCTAATATTGTTGGCAGGCTGGATAAATTTATAGAAGAAGCACCAACAAAGATGATGATAATAGAAGATGATGAAGAAAAACAGCTTGAAATTCATAACTTTTTAGAAGATAATTTTAAAAGTGAGATTGAAATTGCTTCATCTTATCCTTCTTTTACTGAAATAACTGCAAAGGGTATTTCAAAGGCAGTCCCACTGAAAAAATTGGCCAAAAAATTTGGAATTAAACAGGAAGAAATCATAGCCTTTGGTGATGGGTTAAATGATTTGAAGATGATTGAGTGGGCTGGTAAAGGGGTTGCGATGGCAAATGCACATCCAGATCTCCGCAGAGCTGCTGATGACATAGCATTAAATCATAATGACTTAGGTATAGCAAGATATTTAAAAGGGTTTTTTCAGCTTGACTTAAAAATAGAAGCAGAGTAAAGGTAAGCAGCTTTCAGATTATGCATTTTTGACTTATTTGTGTTATAATCAAAGATAGTGGATAAGCTTTAATATTTGCTGAAGTTTGGAGGGGTTTTTTTGGAAATTTTCTCGATTTTAAAATCTACATTTAAAGATTTTTATGAGGATTTATTTAAACTTGTGCTGCTCAGTGTAGCCTGGTTTGTTATTAGTTCTATATTATTATTTACTGTTTTTATTGGATTAACAAGCGGCTGGTATTTAATTTTATTATTACCACTTTTATTTTTAGGTCCTGTTTTTTTGACTTCTCTTTATGGTGCTAATGAGATTTTAAAAGAAGGAAAGATTGCTTTTAAATCGCTCTTGGTCTATTTTAAAGAAAATTTCTGGCGTGGATTTTTAGTGTTTTTAATTTCGGTTATTTTATATACTATTTTTCTGGTTGATTTACGCTTCTTTTTATTAAAGGGACAGGAAAATGTCTGGCTTTTGGCCTTTGCTTTTTTATTTGCCTATTTATTGATCTATTTTTCGATCTATCAGGCATATTTATGGGGACTGCTGATTATTCAGGGAGATAAATCTCTTAAAAATATTTTTAGAAATGCAGTGATCCTCAGTTTAGATAATATAGTATTTTCTTTACTCTGGTTTTTAGCAATTTTCTTATTAACAGTTATTCTATTTGTAATTGGAATTGGGCTCCCGGCTGGTTTTGTTGGTATTATTGGTTTGCTGATGATTAAGGGAACCGAAGAGATGCTCGCCAAATATTAAATTATAATTTTGAAGAAGACTATTTGAGAGGGGATTAATGATGAAAGAATATTATATAGGGCTGGATCTTGGAGGAACAAAAATTTTAACAGGTCTTGCTGACAGTGAAGGTAAAATTATTACAAGATCACGAAGAGATACTGAAGCTGATCTTGGAGAAGATAAAATAATAAAAAATATGATTGCAACAATTAACGATGTACTTAACAAAGCAGGAGTTAGCAGAAGTGAGGTAAGGACTCTGGGAATTGGCAGTCCGGGGCCATTAGATTCTAAAAAAGGAATTATTATTGAAAATGCTAATCTCCCCTGGAAAAATGTGGCACTGGTTGAGAGAATGGAAGCAGCACTTGGGATTAACACACTCCTGCAGAATGATGCTAATGCCGCTGCTCTTGGTGAAAAATGGTTTGGTGCCGGTAAAAGTGTCGACAATATGGTTTACATAACTATTTCCACCGGTATTGGTGGTGGAGCAATTATTAATAAGGAGCTATTTACTGGAGTTAATGATAATGCCTGTGAAATTGGACATACAGTAATTGACCCTAATGGTCCTCTCTGCGGCTGTGGTAATCACGGCTGTCTGGAAGCTTTTTCTTCTGGAACTTCTATTGGCAAAAGAGCCAGGGAAGCTGCAGCAGCAGGTAAAAGCAAAGAAATGCTTGATTTAGCAGATAATATAATTGAAGATATAGATGCTGTCATTTGTGCTCAGGCCGCCTATCAGGGTGATCAGGCAGCAAAGGATATTTTTGATAATGCTGGATATCATCTTGGCATTGGTCTGGGAAATGTTATCAATACTTTTAATACAGAGATGATTATTCTTGGTGGTGGAGTGATGAAGGCTTCAGATCTCTTTTTAGATACTGCAATAAAAACTATGGAAGATATAGCACTTTCCGGTCCTTTAGAAATGGTGACAGTTAAGGAAGCTGAACTGGGATCTGATATTGGTTTAATCGGTGCTGTAGCTGTGGCTATGGAAGACAGGTTGGTGAAAAATGATTGATGAAGACAAAGTTTTAGTCCTCGATATTTTTAATCGTTTTGATCTTGAAATACAGTCCGGACGCTCCGGTATAAAGAGAGAGGTAAAGGTCAGTGATATTAAAAGGCCGGGAATTGAACTTGCCGGTTTCTGGAAGCACTTTGCTCCCGAAAGAGTTAATTTAATTGGTAGAACTGAGCTTTCCTTTTTAAGGGGACTGGATGAGCGGATTCTCAAAGAACGGATAGAAGAATATGTTGATTATAATCCTGTCTGTATTATAGTTGCCAGGGGAGAGAAAATACCCAATTATTTATTGGAAAGAGCAGATCAAAAGGGAATACCTGTGCTTTCAACTGAAATCTCCACAACCAGGTTCAGCAGTATGCTTTTAAATTATTTAGAAGAAAAGCTGGCTCCAGTTAAAGTTATTCACGGGGTGCTGGTAGATATTTATGGAATTGGAGTATTGATAAGAGGTCAAAGTGGTATTGGTAAAAGTGAGACTGCTATAGAGCTTGTTAAAAGAGGTCATCGACTGGTTGCTGATGATATAATAGAAATTAAAAAGGTTGGAGAGCTGCATTTAAGTGGTACAGCTCCTAATAATTCCCGTTATTTTTTAGAGATGCGAGGTATTGGTATAATTAATGTCAAAACATTATTTGGCGCCGGGGCGGTAAAACATGATTCTCCAATTAATCTTACCATTAAATTAGAAAAATGGGAAGAAGGAGAAGAATATGAAAGACTTGGTATTGACAACCGCCAGACTGAAATTATGGATCTGGATATTGATGAGATAGTAATTCCGGTTAAACCAGGGCGTAATCTTGCTTTAGTTTTAGAAGTTGCAGCGATGAATTATAGAATGAAGAGCATGGGTTATAATGCTGCAGTGGATTTTACAGAAAATATAATGAAAAGATAAAATGTATTTATGGTAGAGGTGAAAAAATGAAATCAGTAATGAAAGAAAACAAAAAAATAAAATTATTAATATTTTTCATTATTTTTCTCTTTATTCTACCTATTGCTGTAAATGCAGAAAGTAAAAAAGTTATATTTAATCATCTTGATGGAATTGGAGATGATTATGGTCCTGGTGATTATCATTATCCAAGAAACCATATTTTTCAGAATAAAGGAAATTTATTTGATTTAAAATCACTTACAATATTTGAGACAGAAAATAAATATAAATTCCGTTTATCTTTTTCAAATTTAACTGATCCCTGGGGAGCAAAATACGATTTTTCACTGCCGTTAATAGAAATTTATATTGACAATCAAAGTGGTGGTAGTAATCAGCTTTTCCATAATGGTGCTAATGTTAGTTTTAGTGATGATTTTTACTGGAATGATTTTTTTAAAATTAGCGGCTGGTGGGTTAGAGCTTTTACACCTGACAGTAAAAAAGAAGATGCATTTAATATAAATGAATTATCAATGGCAGCGCCGAATTCAATGGATAATCTTATTTTAAATAAAGAAGGTAATGACATTTATCTAAGCTTTCCTAAAAAAGAGATTAGTTCATTAAAAAATAGTAAGATGATTGTTTTAGTTGGAAGTTTTGATCCTTTTGGTTATGATCATTTTCGATCTTTATCTAAAAGTAGAGACTACTGGCAGATATATTCTGAGAATGATATCCCAATTTCTAAAGCACCGAGAGTGCTTGATATTCTTGTCCCAGGAGGCAGAAATCAAAAAGAAATATTGAGTGGGGAAATACCAGAACTGCCATATATAAAAGTTGCTTCTGAAATTCCTGCTGAAGAAAAAACATTGGTAGATTATTTAGTGCTCATAAATAAATTTTCTATAACAATACTTTTAGCTTATATATCTCTTTTGATTTTTGTAGTTCATAAATTTAATTATAAAAGCTAAATATGAATTTTGATGAGGTGAGATAATGACAGCAGAACCAATGAAATTTGCCAGAAAAATATTAAAAAAAGTTTCTAGAAGTTTTGCTCTGACTATACCAATGCTTGATGATCAGATAAAAGACGAAGTTTTATTAACCTATCTCCAGGATAGAATTCTTGATAACTTCGAAGATGAAATTCATCCTCCTGATCTGAAGCTGCAGAAAGATATGATGGACCGAGTCAGCAGAATATTTTCTACCACTGATTATGACCGCAGTAAAGATTTTAAGATCATTAAAAAAAATAGTGAGCTGATAGAAAAAAAGTCTCTACAGGAATTGACCGAAAATATTGATTTAATTTATCAGAGTTATCAAAATCTGGATTTAAAAGTTCAGGAAATATCTCATAAATGGCTGGAAGAAATGAATCAGGGAATGCAGAAATATTTAAATAAAGAAGTTGAAACTTTTTCTGAACTTGATGAATACTGTTATTATGTAGCCGGAACAGTTGGGGGCTTTTTAACTGAAACTATTATTTATAAATTTGATATTATTGAGCAAAACAGGCAGATATTATTAAATAATTTTAATGAGGCTGGTTTGTTTTTGCAAAAAGTTAATTTAATTAGAGATATTAGAGATGATTTAGAAAATAGAGATAAGCATTTTTGGCCTTTAAAAGATCTGGAGGTCACTGAAGAAGATTTATCTGTGCCTCAAAAAAGGGATAAAGCAATGTCTGCATTAGAAGAAATGCTGAATGATCTAAAAAAACATATTCCGGCTTTAAAAAAATATTATTTTGCTTTACCAGATGAGTTAAAAGGTTACAAAAAGTTTTTTGCTGTTAATAATGCTTTAGGACTTGCAACTTTAGATAAACTGGAAGCAAACCCTGATGTTTTTTACGGGAATAAACCTGTGAAAACTTCTAAACTAACTTTTTTAAATATTATGCGGGCACCGGAAAAATACTTTTTGCGCCACAGCAGCCGGTCTGAAAATAATGGTCATTGATTTAGTTTTTTAGGAAGGGGATTAATTTTATATGGATTTTTTACTTATTACAGGGATGTCTGGAGCTGGCAAATCTCTGGCTTTAAATTATTTTGAAGATAGGGGATATTTTTGTGTAGATAATCTACCCCCGGCTTTAATATCAAAATTTGCTGAGTTATGTCTGCAGTCAGATTTAGATAAAATTGCTCTTGTTAGTGATATCCGGGGAAGAGAGTTTTTTAATGAACTTTTTAAAGAATTAGCAAAAATTGAGAAGATGGGCTTAAATTATAATATTCTTTTTCTGGAAGCATCTGATGATGTTTTAATAACAAGGTATAAGGAGAGCAGAAGGCGTCATCCGCTTGATGAAGAGGGCAGAGTTTTAGATGCTATCGAAAGAGAAAGAGAATTATTAGAAGAACTGCGGGGAAGAGCAACAAAAATAATTGACACAGGTGAATTGAAAATTTCGGAACTGCAGGAGGAATTAAACAAGCTGTTTTTGTCTGGTGAAGATAAAAATTCACTTTATTTAAGTTTGATTTCTTTTGGTTTTAAATATGGTATCCCCAGAGATGCTGATTTAGTAATGGATGTGCGATTTTTACCAAATCCCTATTATGTAGAATCTTTAAGAGTAAAAACAGGAAATGATCAAGAAGTACAGGATTATGTTCTAAAATGGCCTGTAACTGATAAATTTTATAATAAATTTTTTGATTTAATCGATTTTTTACTGCCTGAATATAAAAAAGAAGGTAAAAGTCACCTTTCTGTAGCTATTGGTTGTACTGGCGGCAAACATCGCTCTGTAACTACAGTTAATAAGTTAAAGGAATTTTTAGCTGAAAAAGAATTTAAGATCAATGTTGAGCATCGTGATATAGATAGATAAATTTTTGGGAACTTATCTTTGTTTTAATTTAGTTATTAACAAAAAGGAAGTGTAATTATGAATCTGCCCAAATGGTTTTTTCCGGGTCTGGGTGTGAAGAGATGGTTTTTAGTAATAATATTTGCTTTTATTTTAATTAGTTTAGGCATCACACCATTATTTGGTTTTGATTTAAGTGTTTATGTGGCTAATAATTTATTGGCTATGTTAAATAATGTTTTTGGAACACAGGCCGTGCCTGTTCTTAAACTGGCAGCAGTTATTATGATTTTAAGCGGAATTAGTTTGACTTATTATTCTTTATTAAAGATAAGGGCAGAATTTAATACTCATATTACACCAGATGATGAGATACTTGATTTATTATATGAAAAAAGAAAATCTAATAAAGGACCTGAGATTGTGGCTTTTGGAGGAGGAACCGGTCTTTCAAATCTGCTGAGAGGTTTAAAACAGCATAGTGATAATTTGACAGCTGTTGTCACAGTTGCTGATGATGGTGGAAGTTCAGGTAGATTAAGAGATGAGATGGGGATTTTGCCTCCCGGAGATATCCGCAACTGTCTGGTTGCTCTTGCTGATAGAGAGCCCCTAATGGAAAAACTTTTCCAGCATCGTTTTGATTCTGAAGGGGGACTGGAAGGCCACAGCTTTGGTAATTTATATATTGCAGCAATGACGGAAGTGCTGGGAGATTTTGAAGAAGCAGTTAGAGCTTCCAGTAAAGTATTAGCAATAAAAGGTAAAGTTTTACCGGCAACCAATGAAGATATAAAACTTGGGGCAGTCTACCATGACCAGGAAGAAAGAATGGGAGAATCAGCTATTCCGGTTTATGATAAAGAAATTAATAGGGTGTTTTTATACCCCAAAAATGCAAGCACTACTCCGGAAGTAAAAAACTCCATCCAAAAGGCTGATGTGATTGTGATTGGCCCCGGCAGTCTTTATACAAGCATATTACCGAATCTTCTTGTAAAAGGAATTGTTGAGGCAATCAAAGAAAGTAATGCCTTAAAACTATATGTCTGTAATGTGATGACTCAGCCAGGAGAAACAGATAATTATACTGCAGCTGACCATGCACAGGCGATCATTGATCACTGTGGTAGTGGGGTTTTTGATTATATTATTGTAAATAATCGTCAGGGTACTGATGAACTGCGCAAAAAATACGAGGCTGAAGGTGCTTATCCTGTTCAAATAGATCATCAGCGGCTGGATAATTTGGGTGTTAAAATAGTTGAGGCAGATCTCTTAAAAAAAGACAGTTACCTTAGGCATGATCCTCAGGCTCTGGCAGAATTGATTTATGATTTAAATAAGAAATACAATTAAAAATGAAATTTGATTTTTTAAAAACTTAGATTAATTAATATAGATTCTAGAAGGTGATAAAAATGTCCTTTACCGATCAGGTTAAAGAAGAACTAACACATAAAGATAAATTTGGTTATCAAGAACAGCTGGCAGAACTTGCTGCTTTGATTAGAATTGATGGTTCAATTCAAATTACTAATAAACATCTGGCTGTTAAGGTAACTCTTTACCATGGGAATCTGGCCCGCAGAATTTATTCATTGATAAAAGATCGTTTTGGTTTTAGTATTGAAATCAGGGTTAGACAGGATAGAAGATTTAATTTAAGCCACAGTTATGATATTATTGTAACTCCACAGCCGGGTGTCAGAGAATTCTTGCTGGAGCTTGGATTTTTATCTCCGGATAATAGTCTGGTCTTTCATATCAAAGAAGAATATCTGGAAGCTCGCAAATTATCACAGGCTTATTTACGCGGCTTATTTTTAGGGGGAGGTTCAGTTAACCGTCCTCAGAGTGAATATCATTTAGAGTTCCGCTGTGAGCGGGAGAGTGTAGCCGAGGATTTGAAAATTTTACTTGCCAAATTTGATTTAGAAGCTCATCAAACAGAGCATAAGGGTTATTATGTGATTTATTTTAAAAGTTATGATGAAGTAGTGAAAGTTTTAAATATAATCGGGGCCCATCAGGCAATGCTAAAAATGGAAAATGATCATATTGTTAAAGAATTAAAAAATGATGTCAACCGCAGGGTTAATTTTGAGACTGCAAATTTAGAAAAATCAGTTTCAGCAGCTATGGATCAGCTGGAATATATAGATATTATAGAAAAAAAAGAAGGCCTGAATAGTTTAAGTCCCGGTCTGCAGGAAATTGCAGAGCTGCGCAGAGAAAATCCCTATGCTTCTTTAAAAGAATTGGGAGAAATTTTAGATCTCAGCAAATCAGGTGTTAACCACCGTTTGCGGAGAATTAAGAAAATTGCTCAAAATTTAACTTGAAATTATTTTAAAAGATGATATAATAAGTTTGGAAGTTGAAAAAACAATATAGAACTTACTGCTGATTTAAATATCAGCTTTGTTTTTGGCTGCATCGGGACAATTTTGTTCCGTTTGGACAAAAACGTTCCAGCTCGGAGGTTAAACATGAATAAACTGTTTAAAATTCAGCAAAAAATTGTACCAGAAATTGTAGAAACAGCCCAACAAAGATATAATATTTTACGTGGTATTTATTATAATCAGCCAATTGGAAGAAGAGCTCTTGCCAGAATTCTTGGTTTAAGTGAAAGAACTATCCGCAATGACCTGGAGTTTTTTGAAAAAAATGCTTTTATAACTATTACTCCTGCAGGTACTCAAATAACTAGAATTGGAGAAGAATTTTTGATAGAATTAGATGAGTACATAAAAGAATTAAGAGATATTAGTTATTTGGAAAATAGACTGCAGAAAATTTTAGGAATAGAAAAAGTAAAATTAGTTAATGGAGCAGTTCCGGCTGGAGATTTAAAAGCAGAAATTGGTCGGATGGCCTCACAACTTTTACAGCAGGAAATAAAAAATGGTGATATACTTGCTGTAACAGGTGGGACAACCCTGGCCCAGGTGGCATCAGAGATGAGCTACAGTGCTGAATCAAGAGATGTAACAGTGGTTCCAGGCAGAGGTGGACTTGGTGAGGAGGTTGAAATCCAGGCCAATACAATCGCTGCTGAGATTGCAAAAAAAATTGGGGGCAGTTATCATCTGCTGCATATTCCGGATAATATGGCTGAAGAAAATATTTATCACATCACAAAAGAACCAACAATCAAAAAAACTTTAGAAATTTTAAAAAGAGCAAACATATTAATTCATGGTGTAGGAACTGCTGAAGATATGGCAGGGCGCCGGGGGATGGAGGAAAAAGAAATCAAAGATCTCCTGAATGCTGGAGCAGTAGGAGAAGCCTTTGGCTTTTACTTTAATTCTCAGGGAGAAATAATCTACTCCACGACAAGTGTTGGCTTGAATCTGGGAGATCTGCAGACAATAAATAAAGTTATTGTCGTTGCAGGTGGAGAAAACAAAGCAGAAGCTATAATATCTGCAGTTTCTTGTAAATACCAGGATATATTAATTACTGATGAAATTACAGCCCGAAAAATTATCACTCTTAAAGGGGGTGAGGCCAAAAACAGGCTGGCAAATTAAAATCAGAGCAGCTTAGAAAGTTTAAAACTTTTTTAAATCTTTGTTTAGTAAATTAATTAGTAAATGATTCATCATATTATAAGGAGGAATTAATAATGAAAAAAGTAGCAATTAATGGTTTTGGTCGTATTGGTAGAGGGTACTTAAGGTTAGTAGAAGGTAGAGATACTGAAGAAATCGAAATCGTAGCAATTAACGATTTAGTAGATGTTGAAAATTTAGCTTACTTACTTAAATATGATTCTGTACATGGTCGTTTTGATGGTACAGTAGAAATTGATGATGGTGACTTAGTTATTAATGGTAAGAAGATTAAAGTTACTGCTGTTAAAGATCCTGCAGAATTACCATGGGAAGAAAATAATATTGATGTTGTAATTGAATCAACAGGTGTATTCCGTCATAAAGAGCAGTTAATGAAGCATATTGAAGCTGGTGCTAAGAAAGTTATTTTAACAGTACCTGCTAAAGATGAAATTGATAATACTATTGTACTTGGTGTTAATGATGATGATCTGTCTGATGATGACTTAATCGTTTCTAACGCTTCCTGTACAACAAACTGTTTAGCTCCTTTAGCTAAAGCTTTAAATGACGAATTTGGAATTGAAAAAGGTCTGATTACTACTGTTCACGGTTATACTACAAGTCAGGCTATTTTAGATATGCCAGCAAGTAAAACCAGAAGAGGTAGAACAGCTGCTGAAAATATCATTCCTACAACTACAGGTGCTGCTATTGCAACTACTAAAGTTCTGCCTGAGTTAGATGGTAAGATTGATGGTATGGCAATTAGAGTTCCAGTACCTAATGGCTCCTGTGTTGATGGAGTATTTACTTTAGAACAGGATGTTACAGTTGAAGAAGTAAATGCAATGTTTAAAGAAAAAGCAGAAGGCGAAATGAAAGGTATCATGGGATATACTGAGGACGAATTAGTTTCCAGAGACATTATGGGACAGTTTGAATCTTCTATGATTGATGCTCAGTCAACTATGGTTGTTAATGGCAACATGGTTAAAGTTATTTCCTGGTATGACAATGAGTTAAGTTACACAAATAGAGTTTTAGACTTAACATTAATGGTTTAATTAATATTAAAAAATATTTCAGGGTCGGGCTTAAGCCTGCCCCTGAAATTTTAATCTAAATAAATTTTTTTGCTTAATTTTATAAATATTTTTCATACTTGTCAGATCAAATTAGTAACTGCTAATTAATAACGGGGGTATAAAAAATGAAAAAAACACTTAAAGATATGGACTTTAAAGGAAAGAAAGTTTTAGTTAGAGTAGATTTTAATGTTCCTCTCAAAGATGGTGTTGTAGGAGATAAGACAAGAATTAAAGCTGCACTGCCGACAATTGAGTATTTAATTAAAGAAGATGCTAAAGTTCTTCTGATTTCTCACTTAGGTCGTCCTGGTGGAGAAGTTAATGAGGATTTAAGAATGGATCCGGTTGCTAAAGCACTGGCTAATTTATTAAACAAAGAAGTTAAAAAAGCTGATGATTGTATTGGAGAAGATGTTAAAAAGGCTGCTGACAGCTTAGAAAATGGAGAGGTTATGTTATTAGAAAACAGCCGCTTCCATGCGGGAGAAAAGAAAAACGATCCTGAATTTGCAAAAGATTTGGCTTCACTTGCTGATCTTTATGTAAATGATGCCTTTGGTGCTGCTCACAGAGCTCATGCAACTACAGTTGGAGTTACCGAATATTTACCGGCTGCTGCAGGTTTCTTAATGCAGAGAGAATTAAATGCCTTAGGTGAAGTAATGGAAAACCCTGAAAGTCCTTTTGTGGCAATTATGGGTGGAGCTAAGGTTTCTGATAAAATAGATGTAATTAAAAATTTAATTAATAAAGTAGATAAATTAATTGTTGCTGGTGGAATTGCAAATACTTTCCTGCTGGCTAAAGGTTATGAAGTTGGAGATTCTTTAGTAGAAGCAGATAAAGTTGAGCTAGCTAAAGAATTAATGGCTGAAGCTGAAGAAAAAGGTGTAGATATTGTACTTCCAATTGATGTAGTAATTGCTGATGATTTCTCAAATGATGCAAATACAAAAACTGTTTCTGTTAAAGAAGTTCCTGCTGGCTGGCAGATTTTAGACTGCGGCGGACCTCAGAGCTTAGAAAATTACAAAGAAATTATTAAGACTGCTAAAACAGTTATCTGGAATGGACCACTGGGAGTATTTGAAATGGAGAAATTTGCTCACGGTACAGTAGAACTGGCAAAGGCTTTAGCTGAATCTGAAGCACATTCAGTAATCGGTGGTGGAGATTCTGCTGCTGCCATTAATGAGGCCGGGGTAGCTGATAAGATGAGTCATATTTCTACCGGTGGTGGAGCTTCTCTGATGTTCTTTGAAGGTAAAGAGCTTCCTGGTGTAGCTGCACTTGACGATGTTGAGTAAATTATAATTAGATTAAGACTTAATTTGTTTAAAAAATTCGAAACTAATTTTACTGCTGTGGTAAAATTTGAGGAGGAATAATAATGCGTAAACCATTTATTTGTGGAAACTGGAAAATGAATAAAAACGTTGAAGAAGCTGAGGAAATGATTACTGCTTTAAAAGATAAAGTTAAAGGTGTAGATAATGTAGAAATGGGTATCTGCCCTACAGCTCTCTGTTTAACAACAGTTAAAGAAGCTGCTGAAGGTAGTGATATTGTAACAGGTGCTGAAAATATTTACTGGAAAGACTCTGGAGCTTATACTGGAGAAATTTCAGCTAAAATGCTTGCTGACAGCAATATTGAATATACTATTGTTGGTCACTCCGAAAGAAGAGAAATTTTTGGTGAAAGTGATTATGAGGTAAACAAAAAGGTGCTATCTGCACTGGAACATGGTGTAAAGCCGATTGTCTGTGTAGGAGAAACTTTAGAAGAAAGAAAGGCTGATCAAATAGAAGCAAAGGTTAACTTCCAGGTTGATTCTGCTCTGGCAGGATTAAGTGAAGAAGAAGTTGAAGATGTAGTAATTGCTTATGAGCCAATCTGGGCAATTGGTACAGGGGAAACTGCTTCTGCTGAAGAAGCTAATCGTGTAATTGGAATTATCAGAGATAACATTAGAAAAGAATATCCTAATGCTGCTGATAAGATTAGAATTCAATATGGCGGTAGTGTTAAACCACACAATGTGGAAGAAATTATGGCTCAGTCAGAAATTGATGGTGCTTTAGTTGGTGGAGCCAGCTTAGAAGCAGATTCTTTTTCTGAGATTATTTTAAAAACTGCCGAAATCTATAAGTAAATAAGCAAGATTATAAGGAGGATTTATTATGGCAAGACCTAAACCACTGGCCCTGATTATTGCAGATGGGCTGGGAATTAACGAAAATGCAGAAGGGAACGCTGTCTATCAGGCAGATACACCCTTCTTAGATAAATTAAATAAAGAGTACCCACATTCTATTTTAAAACCATCCGGAGAAGCTGTTGGCCTGCCGGAAGGCCAGATGGGTAACTCTGAGGTTGGACACCTAAATATTGGTGCCGGCCGCATAGTTTATCAGGATTTTACAAGAATTAATAAAGCTGTAGAAGAAAAACACTTACTGGAAAATGAAGCACTAAAAAAAGCAGTAGACCACGCTAAAGAAAATGATGGTGCTCTGCATTTAATCGGGCTTTTATCTGACGGTGGTGTTCACAGCCATATCAAACACCTTTTTGGTTTAATTGAGATGGCTGATCGGGCTGATTTAGAAAAAGTATATATTCATCCAATTTTGGATGGTAGAGATACCCCACCTTCCAGCGGTACAGGTTATTTAAAAGAACTGCAGGAAGAGCTGGATGAAGTTGGTACCGGTAAAATTGCAACTGTCAGCGGCCGTTATTACACGATGGACCGTGATAACCGCTGGGAGAGAACTAAAAAAGCCTATGATATGTTAGTTCTGGGAGAAGGCAATAAAGCTGAAGATCCTATTGAAGCAGTAGAAGCATCATATGAAGAAGATATA
Source organism: Halanaerobium sp. (assembly GCA_046541575.1). GTDB lineage: Bacteria > Bacillota > Halanaerobiia > Halanaerobiales > Halanaerobiaceae > Halanaerobium. The sequence continues at coordinate 16,646 of JBKHDA010000037.1, forward strand.
GAAGATGAATTTGTTATACCAACTGTTATCACTGAAAATGGTGAGCCTGTAGGTCCAATGAATGATCATGATTCAGTAATTTTCTTTAATTTCAGAGCTGATAGAGCTCGTCAGATCACTAAGGCTTTAACTATTGACGGTTTTGATGCTTTTGAGCGTGAACCGGAACATCCTGAAGATTTATACTATGTTACTATGACAGAATATGATGAAGAATTTGATCTACCTGTTGCTTTTGAGCCGGTAGAAATCGAAGATGGACTGGGTGAGGTTTTAAGCCGTGAAGGTTTAAAACAGCTGCGAATTGCTGAAACTGAAAAATATGCTCATGTTACTTTCTTCTTTAATGGTGGAGTTGAAGAACCTAATGAAGGTGAAGATAGAATCTTAATTCCTTCACCACAGATTGCAACTTATGAGATGAAACCTGAAATGAGTGCTTATGAGGTTACTGATACGCTTTTAGAAAAAATTGAAGCAGAAGAATATGATGTGATAATTTTAAACTATGCTAATATAGATATGGTTGGACATACAGGATTTATGGATGCAGCTATTAAAGCTGTTGAAACCGTAGATGACTGTCTGTCTAAAGTAGTTCCCGCTATTTTAGAAAAGGGAGGCCAGGCTTTAATAACAGCTGACCACGGTAATGGTGAACAGATGAAAGAAGATAATGGTTCTCCATTTACTGCCCATACTCCAAATCTGGTTCCACTCTATTATGTTGGTGGACCGAAAGATAAAGGTATAGCTTCCGGTAAATTAGCCGATTTAGCTCCAACAATGTTAGATATTCTGGGAATTGAACAGCCAGAAAAAATGACAGGAGAATCACTCATTATAGATAAAGAATAGTAAAAACAAATTAATAAGCAGGGGCAGTTCTGCTGTTCCTGCTCAAATATAACTAAAAAATAGTTTTACTGTAAAATTATAAGGAGGTCAATTAATAATGTTGAACACAACAATTGTAGATGTTTATGCAAGAGAAATTTTAGATTCACGCGGTAATCCAACTGTAGAGGTAGAAGTAATTCTGGAAGATGGTACTTATGGAAGAGCTGCTGTTCCATCTGGAGCTTCAACTGGTCAGTACGAAGCAGTTGAGTTGAGAGATGGCGGTGACCGCTATCTGGGTAAAGGTGTACTTAAAGCTGTAGAAAATGTAAATGAAATAATTGCACCTGAAGTTGTAGGTTTAGATGTTAGAGAGCAGATTGATATTGACAACCTGATGCGTGAGCTTGATGGAACTAATAATAAAGGAAAATTAGGTGCTAATGCAATCTTAGGTGTATCAATGGCAGTTGCTAAAGCAGCAGCTAATGCTACTGGAACTCAGCTGTATAATTACATTGGTGGAATGAATGCTAAAACTCTACCTGTACCAATGATGAACATTTTAAATGGTGGAGAGCATGCTGATAACAATGTAGATTTACAGGAGTTTATGATTATGCCTGTTGGTGCAGTTAGCTTCCGTGAAGCACTGCAGATGGGTTCTGAAGTATATCACAATCTGAAAAAAGTACTTCAGGAAAAAGGCTTAGGTACTGGTGTTGGTGATGAAGGTGGTTTTGCGCCTGATTTAGGATCCAACGAAGAAGCTTTACAGGTAATTGTAGAAGCTATTGAAAAAGCCGGTTATGAAGCTGGAGAAGACTTTTATATAGCACTTGATCCTGCTGCAACAGAGTTTTATAAAGATGGTAAATATGTACTTGCAGGTGAAGGTGTAGAAAAGACTTCTGAGGAAATGATTGATTTTTATGCTGAATTAATTGATAAATACCCAATTATTTCAATCGAAGATGGCCTTGCTGAAGATGACTGGAAGGGTTTTGCCGAGATGACTGAAAGACTTGGTGACCGTCTACAGATTGTTGGAGATGACCTCTATGTTACAAATGTAGAGAGATTAAGCAGAGGTATTGAAGAAAAAAGCAGTAATTCTATCTTAATTAAGGTTAACCAGATTGGTTCCTTAACTGAGACTTTAGATACTATTAATATGGCTACAAGAGCAGGATTTACTTCTGTTGTATCTCACCGCTCCGGTGAAACAGAAGATGTAACAATCTCTGATCTTGTTGTAGCAATGAATACCGGTCAGATTAAAACTGGTGCTCCTGCTCGTTCAGAAAGAGTTGCTAAGTATAATCAGCTTCTAAGAATTGAAGAAAGCTTAGGAGATGCAGCTCAGTATGCCGGTAAGGATGCATTTTATAATCTTAAGTAAAATTTGTTTAAAATAAGATATTAATTAACTAAAGGACTGAGTAGAGTTTAATCTCTGCTCGGTCTTTTTTTTATCTATTTTTTCAAAAAAAAATAATTTCAGGACTACTTGAATATAGTATAATAATGGAATATAATTGAGCTACAGTATTGTAAGGGCTTTTGAAAGGAAAAGAAAATGAAGATATCTAATTTTGCTATTTCACGCTCTGTGACTACTGCAATGTTAATTTTATTAATAGTTATTATAGGTTTAGTATCTTTTTCAAACCTGAAAATTGATTTATATCCGGACATTACTTTTCCGGGAGCAGCTATAGTAACAACTTATGAGGGAGTGGGTTCTGAAGAAATTGAGAATT
>JBKHDA010000038.1:0-19246 GCA_046541575.1 Halanaerobium sp.
GCCGGTAAGCTGACTGCAAGTTTCCTGCCGGTATTATCATAAATTATTCCTCTTTCAGAATTTACTATAAATTCTTTCACTCTTTGATTTAAAGCTTTGTGTTCATATTCAGCACTATTTATAACCTGTATCCAAACAAGTCTTAAGGCTAGAATAATGAATAAAATAAATATAATTGCAAAATAGAAGATTATTCTATTTTTAACACTCTCTTTAAATTGCTGCAAATTTAATCCTCCTACTCAAGTGATTCAGCCTGAACAGTAGTAACTTCTTTTACTATTTTATCATAAATTTGCGCTAAGAAAAACTTTTCTTTTGGAATATCAGCCATAAATTTTTCTTCCCGTCTAAATTGATTATTATAAACCAGAGTTTCCTTCTTCTCAGCTTCAACCATATTTAATTTTGATTTTGCAATTTTTTCCACTTCTGTTAAAGAAGTTTTGGTAGCTAAATCGACCTCTAATCTTTCATTTTTTGCTTTAACACTTTCTAATCTTTCTTCCAGGTTTAATAACCTTGTACTCTGCTTATTGATATTTAATATTTGAGAAACATATAACAAAATAGAAATACTAATAAAAACTAACATAAATATATATATAATTGTATAAGCCTGTTTTTTAACATTAGTAAAATTATAAGATGATTCATTTAGATAACTGCTGCCTGAATCTAAATCAATATAACTTTGTTCATTATACATTTTACTACCCCCTTATGTCCTTAAATCAAATCTTCTCAGCTGCTCTAAGTTTGGCACTTCTTGACCGCGGATTATTTTCCTTTTCTTCTTTAGAAGCCTGAACAGGACTTCTGGTTATAACTTTGACTTCTGATTTTTCATCACATACACAGATCGGAAAATCCGGTGGACAGCTGCAGTCATTTGCTAGCTCTCTAAATTTATGTTTTACTATTCGATCTTCCAGTGAATGAAAAGTTATTATCACCAGTCTGCCTCCGGGGTTTAAATAAGAAACTGCCTTATCAATTAAATTCTTGAGCTGATCTAATTCATTATTGGTCTCAATCCTTAAGGCCTGAAATGTTCTTCTGGCCGGATGTCCACCACTTCTTCTAACAGCTTTTGGGATAGCTGCCTTAATGACTTCAACCAGGTCATTAGTTGTTTTGAGTTCTTTTTCTTTACGAATTTTTACTATAAACTCTGATATTCTGGCTGCCCAATTTTCTTCTCCATACTCAGTAATTATTCTCTCTAATTCTGCCTGAGAATAGTTATTTACTATATCTTTTGCTGTTAATTTTTGTTCTGGATTCATCCTCATATCAAGAGGTCCATCTTTTTGATAACTAAATCCCCGCTCAGGATTATCTAACTGAGGTGAAGATACACCTAAATCAAAAAGCATTCCGTCTACAGCTTCAATCCCCAGTTTATTTAAAACCAGATCTAAATTTTGAAAGTTAGCATGTTCTAAAATTAAAGATTCATTGTCCGAAAATTTTTCTTTAACTGCTTTAATTGCTGCTGTATCCCTATCCAGAGCTATCAGTTTACCTGACTTAGATAATTTTTTTAAAATTTCAGAACTGTGACCTGCTCTACCTAAAGTACCATCAAGGTAAATTCCATCTTCTATAATATTTAAATATTTAATTGCCTCTTTTAATAATACTGCCTGATGTGTATAATCCATAACAATCCTTTCTAGATTCCTAACTCTTCCATTGCATCTGCAATATCTTCATAAGAATCTTCTACATCATCCATGTAGCTGTCCCATTTTTCTTTGGCCCAGAGTTCTATTCTATTTGCCAGACCAATTATAACAATTTCATGATCAAAATCTGCATAATCTCTTAAATTTATTGGTAGGGAAACTCTTCCCTGTTTGTCTAATTCACATTCATTGGCTCCGGAGAAAAAGAACCTGACAAAGTTACGGGCATTTTTACTTGTCATGGGTAGTGATGTTAATTTTTCTTCTAATTTTTTCCATTCAGACATTGGATAAAGAAATAAGCAGTTATCAAGCCCTCTTGTAATTACAAACTGCTCACTCAAATCTTCTCTGAGCTTTGAAGGGATAATTAAGCGTCCCTTTTTATCCATATTATGTGTGTATTCTCCCATAAACATAATATCACTTCCCACTTTCTACCCTTTTGCTCCACTTCTTACCACTCAATAAATTTATTCTCCATTAAAGAGAAAAATCCTTTATATTTCCGCAATTAATTTATATTTTTTTCTGTTATTAAAAAAAGTTACTAATAAAAACAAAAAACCCACCATTTAAGGTGGGAAATACTTTAATCATCATTATTTAAATATAATTTTCTGGCCCTTGATATTTTATCAAAACCATATTTTCTCTTTAATTCATCAATGGTCTGATCCAGCTGGTCATCTGTATCAGCAAATAAGTTGAGCTGTTCTTTTCCTTCCTGACAGAGATTAGAAACTCCAATCCCCAGTAATCTTAATGGTTTATTTAATAATTTATTTGTTAACAACAGTTTTTTTGCAGTTCGATAAATTTCTTCGGTACTGTTTACAGCCACTTTTAAAGACTTTTGTCTGCTGTAAGTACTAAAATCAGAATATCTCACTTTAATAAAGACAGTTGTTCCTTTAAGTGAATTACTGTGGAGCCTAAATGACACTTTTTCGCTCATTTTAAATAAATATGCAAATAATTTATCCTGATCATTAATATTATCAACAAAAGTTTCTTCATGACTGACTGATTTAATTTGACTCTGACTTTTTACTTCTCTTTTATCTATACCACGGGAAAGAAAAAAGAGTTTTACTCCGGCTTTCCCATAATTTCTTTTTAATTCTTCCAGAGAATAAGGCCAGATATCGCTAACTTTATAAACATTTTCTTCTGCTAATCTGGAAGCAAAAACATCACCAACACCCCAGATTTTATCGATATCAAGTTTACGCATAAAATTTTTTACTTCATTTTTTCTAATTACAGTTAGTCCATCTGGTTTGTCGTAATCTGAAGCAAGTTTAGCCAAAAATTTATTAATTGACACCCCAACAGAAATTGTTAATTCAGTTTTATTTTTAACTTCTTTTTTTATTTGCTGGGCAATCTCAACTGCACTTCCATATAATCTTTCACAGCCTTTAACATCCAGAAAAGCTTCATCAATAGATAGCTTTTCAACTAAAGGAGTATATTTTTTTAATACAGAAAATATTTCTGCAGAAGCTTCTTGATATAAACTGTGTCTTGCCGGCAGATAAATTCCATCAGGGCATAGTTTTTTTGCCTGAGCTATTGGCATTGCTGAATGAACACCATATTTTCGAGCTTCATAAGAAGCAGTAGACACAACTCCTCTATTACTCAAATTCACTCCACCGACAATAACAGCTTTTCCTTTTAAATCTGGATTTTCGCGCTGCTCAACTGCCGAAAAAAAAGCATCCATGTCTGCGTGTAAAATATGAAGCTTTTCCATTTATTCCTCCTCTGCTAAAGAAAATCTTACTAAGCTATCTAAAAGCTCAGAATAGCTTATTCCACTTTCCTCAAATAAGAGAGGATACATGCTGAACTTTGTAAATCCAGGCATAGTATTAATTTCATTGACTAAAATTTGGCCTTTTTCTTGATTAACAAAAAAATCAAGGCGGGATATACCTTCAGCCCCTATTGCTTTAAATGCTTTAATTGACAACTCTTTGATTCTCTGCTCTGTTTTTTCTGAAATTTTAGCAGGAATAATTAATTTGGTACTTTGATCTTCGTATTTAGCCTGATAATCATAAAAATCATGAGTAGATATGATTTCTCCAGCTGCCGAAACTTTAATCTCATCCCCGGCACCAAGCACCGCTGACTCAATTTCTCTTGCCTTTACATTACTTTCAAGAACTAATTTGCTGTCATATTTAAAAGCTTCCTTAATACCATTTTTAAATGAAGCCAGGTCACCTACCCGGCTAATTCCAATGCTGGAACCCATATTGGCAGGCTTAATAAAAAAAGGCAGCTTTAATTTTTTAGAAAACTCAGCAAAAAATTCAGGCAGTTCTCTCGTTTTTAAATCAGATTTTTTAAAAATTTCAAACTTACTCTGAGGAATATTATGATGGTCAAATATTTCTTTCATTATTGCTTTATCCATACCAACCGCTGAAGAAGTTAAACCACAGCCAATATATTTAATATTCAAAGTATCTAAAAACCCCTGAATTTTACCGTCTTCTCCATAAGGGCCGTGTAGAACTGGAAAAACTAAATCAACTTTTAATTCTAAAAACTCCAGCACATCTGCTGTAATAATACTATTTCTATTTATCTCTAATACTTTTTTTTGATTCCCTATTAAAATTTCCTTTGATTTTTCTAAATTACAAAAAAATCCATTTTTAGTGATGGCAACTGGATAAATATTATATTTTTCTTTATCAAAGGCACTATAAATCGATCTGGCAGATAATAATGAAACTTCATGTTCAGCTGAACGACCACCAAAAAACAGGGCAATATTAATCTTTGAATTAGACAATAAAATCCCTCTTTCTTATCTTAATTATTAAAATAATTTATTTTCATTACTTCTCTTACTTTTTCCATTGTTTTTGCTGCTTCTTCTCTTGCTTTTGCAGTTCCCTCCATTAATATCTGATCTACTAATTCAGGGTTTTCTAAATATTTCTTTCTTCTTTCTCTCATCGGCTCTAAAAAGGCATTTAATTGTTTAGCCATCCTTTTTTTGCAGGCCACACAGCCAATTGTACCTGCTCTGCATTTTTCTGCAATTTCATCAGATTCTTCAGTATTAAATGCTTCATGGTAATGAAAAACTGTACAGACTTCTGGATGGCCCGGATCATCTTTGTGAATCCTGGCTGGATCAGTCTTAGCCTGCATTATCTTTTGTGCAACTTCATCCTCATTATCACTTAAATAAATTGCATTATTTAAACTCTTACTCATTTTATTCTTACCATCAAGTCCCATCAGTCTTGGAAAATCACTGATTAAAGCTTCCGGCTCCGGAAAAACTTCTCCATACATATTATTAAATTTACGTACAATCTTTCTTGTCTGTTCAATATGAGGAATCTGATCCTCACCTACAGGAACCAGATTTGCCTGACAGAAAGTAATATCAGCAGCCTGACTTACGGGATAACCCAAAAATCCATAAGACATCTCTTTGTAGCCATACTGCTCAGCTTCAGATTTTATAGTTGGATTATGGCGCAGCTGATTTACTGTTACTATCATTGAATAAAAAATTGTTAATTCCGCAATTTCTGGAACAAGTGACTGAACGAAAATAGTAGTCTTTTCAGGATCAATACCTGCGGCCAGATAATCTCTTGCCACCTGTCTTACATCCGCACTTAATTTTTCTGGTTGATCAAAATTTGTAGTTAAAGCCTGTACATCTGCAATTATTAAAAATGTATCATATTCATCCTGCAGTTCAACCCTATTCTGTAAACTTCCAACATAATGTCCTAAATGGAGTTTTCCTGTTGGTCTATCACCTGTTAAAATTCTTTTTTTATTTTTTTTTGACAAAATCATCACCCTTTTCCTTAAATAAAAGATTTAACTTGAATATCTTAGTAATTTCTGCTAAAATTAAATAAAGACTAATAATGATTATTAATAAATTTTAGGAGGTCTATAATGACTAAAAATACTAGAATGACTAAACAGCGAAAGGCTATTTTGAGAGTTTTGAAAAATACCACATCTCACCCTACTGCTGATTGGATATATGAAAAAGTTAAAAAAGAAATACCAAATATTAGTCTGGGGACAGTTTACCGAAATCTAAATGTTTTAGCTGAACATGGTAAAATCAATGTCCTGGACTACGGCAGTAATCACAGCCGTTATGATGGTAATCCTGATCATCATTATCACTTCAAATGTGAAAAATGTGGTGGTGTTTTTGACCTGAATATTGATTTAAGTAAAGATCTAAATAAAAAGATAAATAATGAAACTCAATTTACCGCTCATTCTCATCGATTAGAGTTTAGTGGTATTTGTCCTGAATGTCAGCAGAAAAATTAAATTTTTTCTGCTTCTTTTTTTGCCAGTGTATCCACTTCTTCATTGTAGTAGTCTCCACTGTGACCCTTTACTTTTTTATAAACCAACTCAAAATTATCACTTAAATTATCTAATTCTTCCCAGAGCTCTCGATTAGCTACTTCATTTTTTGATGAAGTTTTCCAGCCATTTCTTTTCCAGCCTTCAATCCAGCTTGAAAGTCCATTTAAAACATAACTTGAATCACTGTGTAACTCTATTTTACTATTTTTAGGAATAACTTTCAAAGCTTCAATTACTGCTTTTAACTCCATTCTATTATTAGTCGAATCTTTTTCTGCTCCAGATACTGTTTTTAGTTTTTCGGAGTCTGAATTCAAAATAACAGCAGCATAACCTCCAGGGCCAGGATTACCTATACAGGCACCATCAGTATACACTTTAAAATTTTGATATTCATTTAGATCAGTATTAAGCTTTTCTTTAGTTTTAATCTTATCTTTTGCTTCTGCTTCAGATATACTTTCAGCATCAGCTTCAGCGTCAAGTTCTTCTAAAAGATCAGCTGCTTTTCTCATATGTGGGATCACTATTGAGCCCCCAACAACTAAAGCAACATTCATTGCTTCATAGATCTCTTCTTTTGTCCAGCCGGCTTTATATGATTCAATTATATGATAGCTAATACAGTCATCACATCTTAAAACCATTGAAGACACGAGTCCTAACAATTCTTTGGTCTCTGCTGGAAGTTTTCCATCCTGATAGACTTTATTGTCAAGATTAAAAAATCTTTTTGTGTTTAAATCGCCTTTATCCAGAATAATATCATTCATTTTTTGACGATAATTATTAAAGTCATTTAATTTTTTACTCATAAAAACACCTCTAGTTCCGGGCTATTATTAAATTAGTCCCGGCAAAAATTTAAAAGAAACCGGACAGCAAAAAGCCGTCCGGATTATCTAATAATATTTATATTTTATTGATCACTAAATTATAATTCTCTATTACTTTTTAATTTTACTTAAATATTCTTTAACTTCAGCAGCTGTTCCTAATTCCAGAACTTTTTCGCTTTCTTTTTCCGCCTCAGCCATAGTCCATTTTGTTAAAATTTCTTTTATCTTAAGAATTGAAACAGCACTCATACTAAATTCATCAAGTCCAGCTCCCAGTAAAAATGGAAGTAACAATTCTTCCCCAGCTGCTTCTCCACACATACCGACCCAGATATCTTCTGCATGTGCAGCTTTAATTGTCTTTTTAATCAGCCTCAGTACTGCAGGATGATATGGTGTATGCATTTCTGCAATCTGTTCATTCATTCTATCTACAGCAACTGTATACTGAATTAAATCATTAGTTCCAATACTGAAGAAATCAACCTCTTTGGCCAATTGATCAGCTATCATAACCGCTGCTGGAACCTCAATCATCATTCCAATATCAATATTTTCATTATAGTCTAGTTCTTCTTCTTTTAGTTCTGCTTTAACTTCTTCTACCTTGGCTTTAGCAGCCCTTAGTTCCTCTAAAGAAGAAATCATAGGAAACATAATTTTTAGATTACCATAACTACCGGCTCTAAGTAATGCTCTCAACTGCGGTTTAAAAATATCGTCTCTTTCTAGACAGACTCTGATAGCTCTGTATCCTAAAAATGGATTCATTTCTTCTGGAAAATCTAAATAAGGCAGTTCTTTATCTCCACCAACATCAAGGGTTCTAATAACTACAGGACGCTCACCCATTTTTTCAGCAGCTTCTTTGTATACCTCAAATTGCTCTTTCTCAGTTGGCAGTTCACTGCGGTCCATATATAAAAATTCGCTGCGGAAAAGACCAACACCTTCACCACCATTATCTAAAATAGGAACAATATCTTTTAAATTACCCATATTTCCAACCACTTCTACCCGGTGGCCGTCTCCGGTTTCTGCCTTTTTATCTTTAAAAGCCTTAAGACGCTCCTGTTCAGCTTCATATTCTTCTAATTTATTATTATATTCATCTAAAGTAGACTGGTCAGGGTTAAAGTAAATTTTACCACTGTTTCCATCTACAATAATTTCCATTTCTTTTTCAGCTCTTTCAATTAGTTCACTACCAACCCCTACAACTGCAGGGATACCGAGTGAACGAGCCATAATAGCAGAATGAGATGTTCTGGAACCATCTCTGGTTACAAACGCCAGAACTTTATCGGTATCTAACTGGGCTGTATCAGAAGGAGTTAAATCTTCAGCAATAATAATAACCTCTTCCTCCATTTTATCTGAAATATCTTCAATACCGAGTAAATTTTTTATAACTCTCATGCCTACATCTTTAATATCAGCGCCGCGCTCTCTCAAATACTCATCATCCATTGCCGCAAACATAGCTGCAAATTCATCAATAACTTCTTTAACTGCAGCTGCTGCATTCAGCTTATCTTCTTTTATCTTATTCTCAAACGCAGGAATGACTTCTGGATCATCTAAAATCATTAGATGAGCAGCAAAAATTTCTGCTTTTTCTTCACCAAGCTTTTCAGCTGTCTCTTCTTTTAATTGTTCTAAAGACTTTTTAGATTCTGTTAGAGCGTTATGTAACTTATCAATTTCCTGCTCTACCTGATCTTCAGAAATATTTTTTTTATCTATCTTTATTTCTTTTTCTTTTTTTAATAATGATTTTCCAATTGCAATACCGGGGGAAGCAGCGATTCCTTCCAATAAAATCACTATTCATCCTCCTTTGTCATTTCAACCTCGATAAAATCAACCAATTCTTCTACCGCTTTTTCAGCATCATCACCGTCTGCCTTAATAATAATCTGGTCATCTTTTCCTACTCCCAGGCTCATTACACCCATAATACTCTTTGCATTAACCTCTTTTTCTTCAAAAATTATTTCAATTTTCGAATTAAATTTACCTGCTTTCTGCACAAATTGAGCTGCAGGCCGGGCGTGCAGACCGGTCTTATTAGTAATTATAACTTTTTTTTCTTTTACCAATCTGATCATCCTTTCAATTTTTTTATTAGTATTACTCATTTATATATTTTAACATAGATGTAACACTGATTTCATCCTTTTTTAGAAATTATTTTTATTAATTATTGATTTTTTCATTTTATCAGCATCATTTACTCTCTTTAGGGACACAAAATAAAATTATATCCCTATATTTAATTTTTATAATCCCATAAATCAAATTTGCTTGTCGAAACCGCAAAAACACCCTTTTCTTTAAGTTCTGCTACCTCAGCTTTAGTTTTAATCAAACCACCTGCAATTACTGGATAATTGGATCTTGTATTCTTTTGCTTTTCTATATAATAAGGTGCGGCAATACCTGGCAAAATTTCTACTGCATCAACAGAATTAGAATTAAGTGATTTGTCTGCACTAATTAAAGAAGCTGAATCTAAAAGAAAAACCCTCTGAATTGTCATCAACCCCTGTTTTGAAGCCTCTTTAATTAAATAACCTTTGGTAGAAATTATCCCATCACAAAGATCATTTTCTGCTAAATATCTGATCCCCTCTTTATCATGGGCAATACCATCAACAAGGTCAATATTAACCATTAAGATTTTATCGTTTTCGTGTGCTAATTCCATTGATTCTTTAAGATCAAAAATTGAACCACTTAATAAAAAGATTAGAACTGAATCTTTGATCTTCATCGCATTTTTTAAATCATTAATGTCTCTAACAGCCGGAATAATCGGATAACTTTTAAAGTAACCAGCTAAATGTTTCAAATATTTTCCTCCCTCTAAGAAACTCTCAACCAGAGGCTGAGAGTTTCTTTTACATAATTTTAGTTATTTAATTCAAATCTATTTACTAATTGATTAAGATTAGCTGACATTTCTGATAAAGAGTCAGCTAATGAAGTTATTTCTTCTATTGAAGCATTCTGTTCCTGACTGGCAGCTGCAACTTCTTCAGTATTAGCAGAAGTTTCTTCTGAAACACTTGCTATTTCTCCGACCTCTTCAACTATTTTCTCACTATATCTATCAACATCTGCTACTATCTCTATCGAAGAAGCTATACCTACAGACGCATTTTTTATTTTGCTTTCAATTTCTACAAAAGATTTTTCTGCACTGCTGACTACTTCTTCCCCATTTTGAATTTCATTAATACCATCATCCATTCTTTCACTGGCCGTATTGGTTTCAGCTTTTACATCTTCAACTAATTTTCTAATTTCACCGGCAGAATTAACAGATTCTTCTGCCAGTTCTCTAATCTCATCAGCTACAACAGAAAACCCTCTGCCAGCTTCTCCTGCGCGAGCTGCCTCAATTGCTGCATTTAAAGCAAGCAAATTTGTCTGTTCTGCAATATTATTTATAATATTTAAGATTTCATCAATCTCATTTGAAATAGATTCCAAATTGGAAATACCAGAAGCAACCTCCTGAATGGCCTTTTTGATTTTAGCCATCTGGCTGCTGACTCGATCCATCTCTGTTTTTCCGCCTGCTGCTGCAGCTTCCATATCTTCAGCTAGTTCTTCAACCTCCTGGTTAGATTCTTTAAGTTTTTCTATATCATCTGCCAGAGTTTTTATTTGCTGATTAATATTATCAACACTTGCTGCCTGATCATCTGCCCCGGAAGCAACATCATTTATCGACTGAGCAACCTGAGTTGATACATCACCAACTTCAGTTGAAACTTCTTTTAAATAAGTTGATGATTCTTCTACCTCATCAGATGCATCATTGATCTTAAGTATTACCTCTTTAAATTCTTTAACCATATTATTAAATGATTTACTCAATTTACCTACTTCATCATCTCTCTCAGCACTATCTGTTAATAATATTTTTTTACTCAAATTACCTGCTGCCAGCTCATCAAAAGAACTAATTAAGCTTTTTAGAGGTTTTAACTGCCAGTTTAATAATAAATAATTAGCAGCAAATAAAATAATTATCCCAAGTAAAGCAATAACCAGAATTATATTTCTGATATTATTTACCGGACCATTAATAACTTCTAAAGGAACATCAATTGCCATATAAATTCCATATTCCTCGCTAATTTGATCAAAATACTGAGTTCTATCAGCTGCAGTTCTTACTGATGACTCCTGCTGATTATCAATTTGTTCTAAAAGCCACCGGTCTTCAATCTCATTGCCCATTAATGATTTATCCAGATTACTTAATATATAGCCATCATTATTGACCAGGCTAAAGGCAGAAACATTTTCTAATGATTCTAAAGTCTCACTATAAAAAACTTCAAGATTTGTGGCCATTACATAATGACCAATTACCTCTTCTCCAGAATTTGTTTCTTTAGTTATCTCTGACTCAAATAATATATGTGGCTCCCCATCTATAATATGTACTTCTTCACTGGAAACATCCTTAAACTGTTCTTCAGATAATTCTCTGCCTGCATAATCATATATATTATTCTCATCTTCTATTCTAGAATCAACCAAAACAATACCATCTGGAGTTGTAATATAAGAAAATTGAGTTTCTTCAAACATTCTATTATTTTCTTTGAGCAGAGAAACTCGATTTGTAAAAGTGCTCATCCAGCCCCCATCAGCTAAATCAATTAATTCACCATCTTCTACATAATAATTACTCATATTTGCAAAATTGTAGACATCTTCAAAACTGGCAAAATAATCTGTTCTTTCTTCAAGACGTTTTAACTGACCTAAAATTTCTTCTCTCTGATTTTCCCGAATTAAATTAATTCTCTGGTCAATCTGATCTGACATCACATTCTGAGTATAATTGTAAGTAAAAAAAGAAACTGCAGCCATAACTGCAATTACAATCAATGTCAGAATAATGCTTATTTTCCATTTTAAATCCATGTTCTTTAACAATAACAACATCCCCTATTATTTATAATTTTGAAATAAAAACTCCTATTATATATACTTTTATTTAAAATAGCAAAATCCTGCTTATTTTTAAAATTAATTATAAAAAAAGATACCAGAAGAATTAATAATTCTTCTGGTATCTTATAGGATAACAATAGGATTTTTTAAAAAATTACGTTTTTATAACTTTAAATTCCTTTAGGCATATCTCTAGTTGATACAATATCTACACCAGTGTCTAATATATTTTCTACTACAACATCTCCTAATTTTACAGGTGCTACTAATTCCACTTTAGCTATCTCTTTCATTGCTTTTTCTAATAACTCTTTAGGAAGTGGATCTTTACTCTTCACCGGTACTAAAGGTAGAACACCATTTTTAACTCGAGCTGTAGTTGGTAGTATTCTTGTCGGATTATAATACTCATTTTTTACATATTTTTCTCCCGCTTTACAACTAGCACCCTCCATACATTCAATCTGATTATTATCATCTATTTCTAATTCTACATCACAACCCATTGGGCAGCTTATACAGGTTATCTCTACTTTTTTCCCCATTATTCTTCCTCCTTCACAATATCAACTTTTAAATTAGTTATATCATTTGAAGAGATCATCGTTTCTGGTACAGGGAAGGTTATCATCTCTCCTGGCTCTACTCGACGACTTTTTTTATCTAATAATTTCTTATCTTCAGCATATAAATTGATTTTAACATCTGTCATCGGCTGTTTTGCTCTCATATATAAATTAACTAATTTTCTATCTTCTACTTGATTTGTAATTTTATGTGGAACTATATAACCAACATTCTCTCCCGGATTTACTGCTATTTCTTTTGTTCTCCTGGTTATACCGCTCTTTAAATAATCTGCTGCAGTTTTTCCCGCAATTAAACTCTCTTCGGTTACCCAATCTACTAAATCATGCACATGCAGCACATTACCACAGGCAAAGATTCCTTCAATATTTGTTTCTCTTCCTTCATTTACCAGTGGGCCACCAGTGACACCACTCATTTCTACACCGGCTTCTTCTGATAGTTCATTTTCTGGAATCAATCCTACTGATAATAATAAGGTATCACATTCAATTTCATATTCTGTACCCTCAATTGGTTTGAAATTATCATCAACTTCTGCTACTACTACACTCTCTAATCTATCCTGTCCCTTAATCTCTACTACCGTCTGCTGCATTCTTAAAGGTATATCAAAATCTTCTAAGCACTGCACAATATTTCTGGTCAATCCACCAGAAAACGGCAGCAATTCTAAAACTGCTTCTACATCAGCACCTTCTAAATGCATTCTTCTGGCCATAATCAGGCCTATATCTCCTGAACCTAATATAACTACTTTTTCACCTGGAATCCACTGTTCCATATTGATATATCTCTGCGCTGTTCCAGCACTATAAACTCCGGCTGGTCTGGAGCCAGGAATATCAATTGCTTCTCTTGTTCTTTCTCGACATCCCATTGCCAGTATTACTGCTCCTGCATCAATTTCCAGCATTCCTTCCTCAGAATTAATGGCGAATACTTTTTTCTCTGGTGTCACTTCTAAAACCATTGTATCTAATTTTATATCTACACCACGTTCTTTGATGTTTTCTATAAACTGCTGTGCATATTCTGGACCTGTTAATTCTTCTCCAAAATAATGAAGCCCAAAACCATTGTGAATACACTGCTGTAAAATACCGCCTAATTCAAAATCTCTCTCTATAATTAATATATCTTTAACTCCCTGATCATATGCCTCCTGAGCCGCTGCTAAGCCTGCAGGACCTCCACCAACTACAACTAATTCATATTCTTGTTTATTCATTACTTTGCCACCTCTTCCAGTAATGGTGCTTTAGTTTTCTCTTTTAAAAGCTTAGATTCTGCACTCTCTAAGCAAACCTCATTTTCTTCTATTCCTAATTCTTCTGCTAAAATACTTACTACTTTCGGTTCACAGAAACCACCCTGGCATCTTCCAGCCCCTGGTCTAACTCTTCTTTTTACTGCATTAACTGTTCTAGCACCTACTGGTTCGCGAATTGCATCTATAATTTCACCCTTAGTTACTGTCTCACAGCGGCAAATAATCTGACCATAATCTGCATCTTCTTCTACTAATTCAGCCTGTTCTTGATGAGTCATATGTCTAAACTTCGGTGGGCCCTGGTAATAAGGATCAAAATCAGTTTTTTCTTCCATACCACCAAGCTCTTCTTTTACTATACCTACTACCATTTCTGCAATTGCTGGTGATGATGCTAAACCTGGAGATTGAATACCTGCTACATTTATAAATCCTGGTACTTGATCACTAGCTTCTATTAAAAAATCTCCTGTTTCTTTAATTGCTGGTCTTAAACCTACAAACTGTCTAATAATTCCTTTCTTGCTCAGGCCAGGTACTGTTTTATTTGCACCTTCCATTACTTCATCTAAACCTTCTCGAGTAGTAGATTTATTCTCTACACTTTCAATTTCTTCTGCATTTGGCCCAATCAAAACATTTCTTTCATCTGTAGGTGTTACTACAATACCTTTACTTACCTCTGTTGGTACAGGAAAAATAGTTGTTTGTAAATCTAATTCCATTTTTTTATCATATAAATAATATTCTCCACGTCTAGGAGTTATCTTAAATTTATCTATACCAACCATATTAGCAATTTTATCAGCATATAAGCCAGCAGCATTAATTACTAAACCTGCTTTCATATCTCCTTTAGCTGTTTTAACTAATTTGTAATCGCCTTTATCTTCTATGTCCTCTACCCCTGCTTCTAGAAATATATCAGCTCCATTTTTAGCTGCATTATTAGCCAGAGCTACAGTCAATTCAAATGGATTTACTATTCCTGCTGTAGGTGCATATAAAGCTGCTATCGCATCTTCACTCAAGTGAGGCTCTAATTCGTATAATCTATCTCCTTTAGCAATTTCTAAATCTGGAACCCCATTTTTTTGTCCATTTTCTAAAATAGATTCTAATTTAGGAATATCTGCTTCATCTTCTGCTACTACCATTGCTCCCAGCCATTCAATTGGTACATCTAATTCATGCTGAACTCTTTCATGATATAATTCATTGCCCCTTACATTCAGTCTTCCTTTTAACTTATTGGAATCAGCATTAAAACCAGCATGGATTAAAGCAGTATTAGCTTTACTAGTACCTGTACATACATCAGGTTCTTTTTCTACTAAAGCAATATCTAAATCATAACGAGATAATTCACGAGCAATAAAACACCCAGTCACACCGCCACCAATTATAACTACATCATATTTTTTATTCAATTATTTTTCCTCCTATAGTAATTTAAGATTTAGAGATTATAAAAAATCTAAAATTATAAATAATATTAAATAGCCCCTTAAAAATAAAATTTTTGCCCATTTATCAGCTGCTTTTTGTTTTTTAATAATCACTCCCTTATCGTTTTATTGATCTCACTCTTTTTAATGAATCATTTAATGTATAATGAATGTCTGTAAATAATTTAAAAAAATTAATATATGGCTAATAACAAAATTTTTAAAAACAAAAAAACCTTATTGAAATTTAGATAAAATTGGGTATAGTACCCCCTCTAAATCTCAATAAGGTCTTCTCCTGAGCTCAACCTAATATAAATATTTAACTTTAGATAAATTATAGCATTAAAAATTATAATTGTCAACTAGTTTACAAAAAATAATAAATTTCGGCCAAAAGATTAATTTTGGCCGAAATTTATTTAATCACTCATTTTAGGATCTAAAGCGTCTCTTAAACCATCACCCAATAAATTAAAACCTAATACACTCAACATAATAGCAATACCAGGGTAAGTGGTAACATGATGTGCTGTTCTAATATAACCTCTGCCCTGACTTAACATTGCCCCCCATTCTGGAGTTGGTGCCTGAGCTCCTAAACCTAAAAATCCTAAACCTGCTGCCCACAAAATAGCTACTCCGATCTGCAGAGATGACTGCACAATAATTGGAGCAAGACAGTGTGGTAAAATATGCTTAAATATAATAACTGATTCCCTAACTCCAATTGCCTTAGCTGCCTGTACAAACTCTCTATTTTTTATCGATAAAACAGAACCGCGGACTAATCTGATATAAGTTGGGATAGAAACTATTCCAACAGCAATCATTGCATTAACCAGACCAACTCCCATAACAGCAACAATAATAATTGCTAAAAGCATACCGGGAAAAGCCATCATAATATCCACGAGGCGCTGAACAAACATATCAATTTTACCCCCATAATATCCGGATATTGCTCCAACCGGTACTCCAACAACCAGTCCAATTGCTACTGAAATAAATCCAATAGTAATTGAAATTCTGGCACCATATAAAAGTCGACTAAAAACATCTCGACCAAGATCATCAGTACCAAGCCAGTGAACACTTGATGGACCCTCTAAAGTCCTAAAAAAATCAGTCTCATAAGGGGTATATGGGGCAATCAAGGGAGCAAAAGCTGCCACAATAAATAGAGTGATAATAAATATAGTACCGGCAATTGCTAATTTATTTCTTTTTAACTGTCTAAAGGCCTTACTTTCTAAAAATTTCATTCTGCTCCCTCCTTAATTATAATGAATTTGTGGATCTAAAAATGCGTATAAAACATCTACTAATAAATTAATTAAAACAAACATTAAAGCTAATAATAAAACTGATCCCTGAACCACAGGATAGTCCCTGGCAAGAATTGAGTCAACCATTAATCTACCTACTCCCGGCCAGGAAAAAACTGTTTCAGTTAAAACAGCTCCTCCTAATAACATTCCAAATCTAAGACCAAGTATTGTAATAATAGGAATTAAAGCATTACGCAGTCCATGTTTAATAATAATTACATTTTCCTTTAAACCCTTAGATCTAGCTGTTGTGATATAATCATTTTTTAATACTTCCAGCATACTTGACCTGGTCATTCTAGCAATTAAGGCAGTTGAATTAGCTGCTAAAGTAACTGCAGGTAAAACAAAATGTTTTGCACTTCCCATTCCTGAGGAAGGAAACCAGCCTAAGTTTACAGAAAAAATCAACATTAAAATTAAACCAAGCCAGAAAACCGGTGCTGCTACTCCAAATAAAGAAAAAATCATTACAAATTGATCAACAATTGAATATGGTTTAACCGCTGAAATTACCCCGACTGTAATTCCTATCCCACTTGCTAAAATAAGCGCAATAAAAGTTAAATAAAAAGTATTTTTAAATCGAGGCCATATCTCATTAATCGCCGGATTATTTGTCCGCGTAGATATTCCTAGATCACCTCTAGCCAGTCTGCTCATAAAAACACCAAACTGTACCGGAATAGGTTCATCCAGTCCCAGTTCTCCTCTAACCTGTTCAACATATTCTGGGGTAGCATGGACACCAGCCATAGCTACTGCAGGATCTCCTGGTAATAACCTTACCATTCCAAAAACTATAATCGCAACTCCAAGTAAAACAGGGATTAATAATAACATTCTTCTAAAGATATATGATGACATAAAAAACCCTCCAAATTACTAATAAAACATTTACATGAAATGAGACCCTGCCTGAATTAAATGCAGGGCCTCATTAGATTTTTTAAACTAAATTACTATCTAATTATTCTACAAAATAAGCTTCGCTTACATCAATGTGTTCTCTAGGATGGTGAATCAAACCTTCAACTTCATTTCTTACACCATTTAATTGAGAAATACTGTGTAAGAAAATCCACGGTGCATCATCCCAGATTTCAGAAATTGCTTCATCATATAAGTCTTCTCTGGCATCAACATCAGTTTCAACTCTGGCTTCTTCTAATAGTTGGTCAACTTCTTCATTTTCTCCAAAATGCCAGTTGTTACCATTAGGAGCAAATTCATCTGAATGGAATAATGCATATAATCCATAATCTGCATCTCCTGTTACTGTACCCCAACCAAGGAAATACATATCATGTTCAACTTCGTCAGGTTCCTGACCAAGAACTTCCAGATAAGTTGCCCATTCCATAGTCTTCATATTGGCCTCAACACCAACATCAGCAAGCTGACTCTGAACAGCCTGAGCAATTGTTTCATCCATAGGATATCTACCTTTAGGATAATAAAATTCTACTTCCAAACCATCTTCATATCCTGCTTCTGCTAATAATTCTTTAGCTCTTTCAGGATTATAGCTATACCTTTCCTGTTCTGAATAACCAAAAACGTTTGGTGCGATTGGAGCATCAGAAGGGCGCCCAGCACCAGAAAGAATATTATCAACTATGGCTTTACTATCTACAGCATAATTAACTGCTTTTCTCACCCTAATATCGTCAAAAGGCTCTCTTTGATTGTGAAGACCAATATATAATGTTCTTAAACTTTCAACATTCTCTACTCTTAATTCATCATTTTCTTCTAATCTCGGTACATCTCTAGCAGGAACATTCATTATAGCATGAGCTTCACCAGTTTCTAACATAACCACTCTAGTCGCCTCTTCGGGAACAATCAAAACAGTAAATGTATCTACTTTTGCATTATCACCCCAGTAATCTTCATTGCGGCTCATTACTATTTCTTCACCCCGAGACCATTCTTCAAATACGAATGGACCTGTACCTACAGGCTGACTGCCTACCTCATCACCGTGTTCTTCAACTGCTGCAGGACTAATCATGGAAATAAAATCATGAGATAAATGAGCTAAAATTGGAGCAAAAGGCTCATCTGTTTCTAAACGGACTGTATATTCATCAACAACCTCAATATTAGTTAGTTTATTGATTAAGAATGAATAAACAGCACCTTCATCAAGTAAACGATCTAGATTAAACTTAACCGCTTCTGCATTAAATGGAGTTCCATCATGAAACTCAACATCTTCTCTTAAATACAGTTCATAAGTCAGTCCATCATCAGATACATCATAATCTTCAACTAACAATGGTTCAATTTCTCCATCTGGAGTCATTTCAAAAAGTGTCTCCATAATATGAACCATTACCATAGCTGAAGGAGATGACTGTGCATATAATGGATCAAGTGACTCTGGATCTGCACCGATACCTACTCGAATATCTCCACCCTCCTGAGCGGAAATAACTACTGGAAATAATAGACTAATAGCCAACACAACAATAAGCATAGATAAAAATCTTCTCTTCATAAAAATTTCTCCTTTCTACTCAATTCGTTATTTTTAAAAAAATCCCTATTCTTTAATATATTAACTAAAAAAGTTAAAAACCCTTTATTTTTATTCTAATTTTAGAAAATTTTTATTTCAAAATTAACTTTACTTAATTTTCAGAAAATTTTAAATAAAAAAAGGACCGGCAGCGACCTACTCTCCCACATCGTTACCAATGCA
>JBKHDA010000039.1:0-19217 GCA_046541575.1 Halanaerobium sp.
GGAGGAGATAGTTTAATGAGAAAAATTCCATTAGTTTTAAGATTATTGATTGGTATTGTTTCAGGTATCATAATTGGTTTATTTTTTCCCGAAGGTATTTCCAGGTTACTATATACCTTCACTCATATTTTTGGTGAATTTTTAAATTATATAGTTCCTTTAGTTATTTTAGCTTTTATAATACCGGGTATTGCTGACTTAGGTGATAAAGCAGGAAGGTTACTGGGGACAACTGTTTTAACAGCCTATATTTCTACAATTACAGCCGGAACTGCAGCTTATTTAGTGGCAAGCCGTGTAGTACCTTCTATCGTGCAGGCAGCAGATGTTGCCAACCCCGAAGAAGGTGGGTTAGAAGCTTATCTAAGTTTAGAGATTTCTCCTTTATTGGGAGTCATGGCTGCTTTAATTACAGCTTTTATTTTCGGATTGGGGATAAATTACTTATTAAGAAATACAGGTGATAACAAATTATATCAGCTGACAAATGAGTTTCGGGATATAATTGTTTTAGTTATTGAAAAAGTTATCATCCCATTTTTACCTCTACATATTGCCGGTGTTTTTGCAAATATGGCCTATAGTGGTAAAGCATTTGAAACACTTGGAGTTTTCAGTCAGGTTTTTGCTTTGATTATAGCAATGCATTTAATTTATTTATTAATTCAATACTATATTGCTGGTACTGTTGCAGGGAAAAGTCCTTTAAAAAGTTTGAAAAATATGCTTCCAGCATACACAACTGCTATTGGAACCATGTCAAGTGCAGCAACTATTCCAGTTACTTTAAAAAGTGCTAAGAAAAATAAAATAAACGAAGATATTGCAGATTTTGTTATCCCTCTAGGAGCTACTGTTCATCTGGCAGGTAGTACAATTACTCTAACAACCTGTGCTGTTGCAGTTGCTTTAATTCAGGGGATTCCACTAGAATTTGGAGTATTTTTTCACTTTATTATTGTTTTGGGAGTAACAATGGTAGCTGCTCCAGGGGTTCCAGGTGGTGCAGTTATGGCAGCCTTAGGACTTTTAACCAGTATTTTAGGATTTGGTGAAGGTGCAACTGCTTTAATGATTGGTCTATATTTGGCTCAGGATAGTTTTGGAACTGCCTGTAATGTAACAGGAGATGGTGCAATAGCTATGTTTATTGATGGTATTAGTGAAAAAGTGTCAACTCCTGCAGAAAAAGTTTAAAAAATAACTGTCTGCTCTAAGCTGCTTTTATAGAGCAGGCAGTTTTAATTTAAATTTATTGAATAATTTTTATTTTGAAATTATTTACCTGAGATTAAGATAAAAATAAATAAAATTTATTGGGGTGTAGTGCAATGAAAATTAAAGATATTAAGATTTACTCACTAAAAATACCTCTGATCAAGGAATTTAAAACTTCACTGAGAACAGTTGATACAGCTGATGAGCTTATAGTAGTCATTGAAAGTGAGGAAGGTAAATTTGGTTATGGAGAAGCAGCTCCAACAGCTGTAATAACAGGTGATACTAAAGCAAGTATCAGTGGGGTTATTAAAAATTATATTCGTCCAGTTTTAATTGGTGAAGATATAGAAAATATTGAAAAACTGCATTTTTTAATTGAAAAAGCAGCTGTTAACAATTCCAGTGCTAAGGCTGCAGTTGAAATTGCAGTTTATGATCTTTTTGCTCAAAATTATGGTGCTCCTTTATATAAAATTCTGGGGGGCTACAGAGAGTCTCTGATTTCCGATTTATCGATCAGTGTTAATCCCCCTGCTGAAATGAAAGAAGATGCCCTAACGGCAGTTAAAGATGGTTATCAGGTTCTAAAGTTAAAAGTTGGTAAGGGTATAGAAAAGGATTTAAATAGAGTAAGAGCAGTCAGAGAGGCTGTGGGGAATAAAATTAAAATTAGACTTGATGCAAATCAGGGCTGGAAGGCTAAAGAAGCAATTTATATTATAGAAAAAATGGAAGCAGAAAATTTAAAAATAGAGTTGATAGAACAGCCCGTAAAAGCTAATGATTATCAAGCATTAAAATTTGTCAGAGATAGTGTTTATACTCCAATTATGGCAGATGAAAGTCTTTTTAGTGCTGAAGACTGTCTGCGTTTATTAAAAATGCAGGCCTGTGATTTAATAAATATTAAATTGATGAAAGCTGGAGGAATTTACAATGCTTTAAAAATCAATGCTATTGCTGAGGCCAATGGAATTGAAGTAATGGTTGGAAGTATGCTTGAGGCAAAGGTTTCAGTTACTGCTGCTGCACATCTGGCAGCTGCCAAAAAAAATATAACCCGTCTGGATTTAGATGCCCCATTATATCTTGTTGAAGATCCGATTAAAGGTGGTATAAAAATGAATGGTCCCCAAATATCATTTCCTGAGGGCACTGGACTGGGAATAACAGGAATAAAGAAATTAGTTGAAATTTGATTTTAAGATTTAATTTATGAAAAAAACGCTAATTTTAAATAGTTAAATTACAATAATAAATAAAATTATTATTAAAAACCTTCTTTTTATGATAACTAATAAAAGGGGGTTTTTTTATTTCTGAAATAAAATTTCATTATTTAAAATAATACTTGAAATTTAATTTCAAAAGTGTTAAACTCTTATTAAGAAATGAAAGAATATTTTGAATGGAGGCTCAAATATGAATAATGATTTAGACAAATTAGTTACAGAATCGGTTAATAAAAATTCTGAGAACATTGACAGAGTAGGAACTGAGGAAATAATAGAAATAATTAATAATGAAGACAAGAAAGTAGCACTGGCAGTAGAAAAAGAAAAGAAAAATATTGCTGAAGCTGTCGATCTGATTACTCAGACATTAAAAAATGGTGGAAGGTTAATTTACATGGGTGCAGGAACAAGTGGTAGACTTGGAATCTTAGATGCTTCAGAGTGTCCACCAACTTATGGAGTTAGTAGTGAACTGGTAAAGGGCCTGATTGCAGGTGGAGAAAAAGCAATCAGAAACTCAATAGAAAATGCAGAAGATAGTAAAGTAGAAGCAGTAGAACATCTTCAGGATATTGAATTTACTAGAGATGATTTTTTAGTTGGGATTGCTGCAAGTGGCAGTACTCCTTATGTAATAGGAGGCCTAGAATATGCAAAGTCTCTGGGAGCTAAAACAGCTGCATTAAGCTGTAATCCCGCTTCTAAAATTGCTGAGATTGCTAAAATTTCTATAGCACCGGTTGTTGGTCCCGAGGTTGTAGCCGGTTCTACCAGGATGAAAGCCGGTACTGCTCAAAAAATGGTTCTAAATATGCTGAGTACAGCCACAATGATCAAACTGGGTAAAGTTTATAAAAATTATATGGTTGATCTTCAGGTTAAAAATAACAAATTGGCTGAAAGAGCTAAAAATATAATAATGGCAGTAAGTGAGGTGAGTTATAAAAAAGCAGAAAAATATTTAGAAAAAACAGACTATAATGTTAAACTTGCAATTATGATGCTTAATACTGGTCTTGAAAAAAGATCTGCTGAAAAAGAATTAGAAAAATACGAAGGTCATTTAGCTGATGCGATTAAAAATAATAATTAATCATTTAAGCTAAATTAATATCATTCTTATTAATATTATTTTACAAGGAGGAGTACAATGAGTAATCAAGATCTGGTTAAGGAAATTGTACAAAAATTAGGTGGTAAAGACAATATAGCTGCGGCTGCTAATTGTATGACAAGGCTGAGAATTGATCTTAAAGATGATTCAAAAGTTAATATCAAAGATTTGAAAGCTGTAGAAGGAGTTATGGGTGTTGTTGAAGACGAGACTCTGCAAATAATTGTTGGTCCTGGAACAGCTAAAAAATGTCTGGATATTTTAAAAAGTGATTATAATATTTCATCTAATTTAGAGGTTGGAGAAGACTGGAAAAAAAACAAAGCGGCTGTTAAAGGCGGGCAAAAACAAAGTAAATTAAAAAAAGGATTAAAAACAATAGGTAAAATTTTCATACCGCTGATTCCTGCTATTATAGCAGCCGGTATTTTTAATGGATTTGCCGGTTTAATTACTAATCTTCAGAATACAGGTGGTTTACCCACAACTGATTTCTGGAATGCCACTCAGCTGATTTTATCTCTGCTTGGGGGTTCATTTCTTGGTTATCTGGCAATTTTTACAGGTGTTAATGCTGCCAAACAGTTTGGAGCTACTGAGGGTTTAGGTGGTATGTTGGGTGCTCTAACAATTATGGAACAGATCACTGAGATCTCTCAGATTTTTGGAATGTATGATGCAGAAGTTCCACTAAATTCAATTTTAACTACTGGAAAAGGTGGAATAATTGGTGTTATTGTCGGAGTTTATTTGTTATCATTAATTGAAAAGAAAGTCAGGAAAACTATCCCTGATGTTTTAGATT
The DNA here is from genome assembly GCA_046541575.1 of Halanaerobium sp. Taxonomy (GTDB): domain Bacteria; phylum Bacillota; class Halanaerobiia; order Halanaerobiales; family Halanaerobiaceae; genus Halanaerobium. The sequence goes on from JBKHDA010000039.1 coordinate 4,376, forward strand.
TAATTGTTACTCCAGTAGTAACAATGCTTATCATGGCTTTAGCAATGATCTTTATAATTATGCCATTATCTGGAGTTATTTCTGACTGGTTAGTAGGAGGTTTAACACTACTTGTAGCTTCTGAAAACCCAATTGTAAGTGTTATCTCTGGTTATGTTCTTGCAGCTGTCTTTTTACCAATGGTATTACTGGGATTACACCATGGTTTAATACCGCTCTATGCTATTCAATTAGAAAATATGGGAGGAGTATCCCTGTTTCCAGTTCTAGCAATGGCAGGAGCAGGTCAGGTAGGAGCGGCAATTGCTATTTATCTTAAAGCAAAAAAGACAAATAATATGAAGTTAAAACAGATTATTTCAGGTGCCCTGCCGGCAGGAATCCTGGGTATAGGTGAACCTCTAATTTACGGTGTTACTTTACCGCTTGGTAAACCATTTATCACTGCTGGTCTGGGAGCAGGATTTGGTGGAGCTTTTGTTATGCTGCAGAATGTAATGGCTGGTGCCTGGGGACCTTCTGGAATTACAGCAATTCCCTTAATGCAGCCTGGATCAATGCTAAGTTATTTTATGGGACTGGTAATTGCTTATATTGGTGGTTTCTTAGTTACTCATTTCTTTATTAATGATAAAGAAGTTGCTCAATTAGAATAAAATATAATTAAAGCTCCCTTATTTAAATTTTAAGGGAGCTTTAAAATATTTGAATAAGGATGATTAAAATGTTAGGTATATCAGTTTATGCAGGTTTAGATTTGAGTCTGGAAGAAAATATTAATTATTTACTAGAAGCTAAAGAGTTAGGAGTTAAAGATGTTTTTTTATCTCTGCACATACCTGAAGTAAATAATAATTTTTTAGATGAAATGAAAAAGCTGATTTTAAAAATAAATGAACTTGAATTTAATTTAACAGCAGATATTTCAAAAAAATATTATGAAAAACTTGATATAGAAGATTTTAAATTTGATGCTTTAAGATTTGATTTTGGCTTTAATAATCAGGAAATAGCTGAACTAAGTCAGAATAAAGATTTTAAGATAAATTTAAATGCCAGTACTTTAAAAGAATCTGATTTAAAGGCTATAATTGCTCATGGTGGAGATTTAAATAATTTGGAAGCTTCTCATAATTATTATCCAAGAAAAGAAACGGGTTTATCTGAGGAACTGTTGTCTGCTAAAAATAAACTTTTAAAAAAGTATAATCTTGAAATTGGAGCATTTGTTCCGGCAGAATACAAAAAAAGGCCGCCAATGAAAGCAGGTCTTCCTACTTTAGAAAAGCATAGAGAGTTAACACCACTTGTAGCAGCTCAAGATTTATTAAGATTGGGAGTTGATAAAGTATTTATAGGTGATAGTAGAGCTTCAGAGGAAGAATTAAAAGACTTTGCCGCTGTAAACCGAGAGATTGCAGTTATTCCAATTAATATTTCAAGGGGTTTAAGTAGCGAAGAAAAGAGACTATTAAAATTAAAGCATAAAAATCGTCAGGACCCTGGAGAATATATTATTAGATCTGAAACAGCAAGACAAAATAAAATGGAAAAAATAAAAGCTCATAATAATATAAAAAGATTTAAATATGCCGTTACAATTGACAACTGTTTTTATCAGAGATATGAAGGGGATCTTCAGATATTAAAAAAGGAATATCCTGCAGATAAAAAAATTAATGTAGTGGCTGATGCAGGAATAGCAGCAGTGATTATTGAAAAGATTAATGAAGGAGAGAAATTCAAATTTATAATAAAAGGTGAGCGTTAATGAAGGTTATATTAAAAATCAAAGAAATGTTCAATGATTTTACCACTACAGAGGAAAAAATAGCAAACTATATTTTAAATAATAAAGAAAAAGTTACTCAACTATCAGTTAAAGAACTTGCTCAGGCTGCAGACAGTAGTCCTGCTTCCGTGGTTAGATTCTGCAAAAAAATTAAATATCAGGGATATCAAGATTTTAAAATTGCATTAATTAAAGATTTGCAGGATTTTGAAAATGAAGATAAAATTAAGGTTTATGATGATATAGAAGTGGATGATAAAATTGAAGAAATTATGGAAAAAATAGCTTATGATAATAATAAAGTTATTACAAATACCATTAATTTATTGTCAGTAAAAGAAATAGAAAAAGCAGTAAAGGCTATTGAAAGTGCAAATAATATTTATATTTTTGGTATTGGGGCTTCAGGTTTGGTAGCAAAAGATCTGCAGTATAAACTGATGCGGATCAAAAAAACTGTTATTTATTATGCTGACACTCATGCCCAATTATCCTCAGCAGCAAATATTGATAGTAATGATTTGGCAATTGCAATTTCATACAGTGGTCAGACTATTGAAGTATATGAGGCTTTAAAAACTGCTAAAAATAGAGGTGCAGAAACAATTGCTATCAGTAAATATGGTGAAAACCCATTAAATGATATTGCAGATATTAAACTGCAGGTTGCTGGAAGTGAAAAAAACCTCAGACTGGGTGCAATTACTTCTAGAATAGCACAATTGACCGCTGTGGATATTTTGTTTGTTGCTTTTGCTAAAAATGATTTTAATAAAATTAGTGACTATTTAAAGAATACAAGAGAGAGTGTAGAACAATTTAAAATAAAATAAGATAAGAAAGGGAAATTAAATGAAAAATTGCATGATTTTAATTTCATTAATCTTTATTTTACTATTCTTTTTTTCTTCAGCTGCCGCAGCCAATAAGCGGCAGGATTTCAATTTTTACAATTTTATAAAAGCAGGGGAAGAATATTTAGTAGAATACAGGCTGGCTAACATGTCACTTGCAGAAAAAGTCGGACAGCTTTTCCAGGTAGGTTTTCATTCTAAAACAGCTGACAGGGAGATTAAAGATTTAATAGAGAACTACCATATTGGTGGAGTAATTTATTTCAGCAGAAATATCGAAAATCTAGAACAGACTGCAGAACTTTCAAAGGAACTGCAGCAGCTTGCTTTAAATTCTGATTCAGCTATTCCTCTATTTATCTCCGCTGATCAGGAGGGTGGAACTGTGACCAGGTTGTCTGGAGCAACTCATTTTCCGGGTAATATGGCTCAGGGAGCTGCCGATGATAAAGATTTAACTAAAAAAATGGCTGAATATACAGCTGTAGAACTAAAAAATTTAGGTATTAATGTAAACCTAGCTCCAGTGCTTGATGTTAACAATAATCCTGCTAATCCAGTGATCGGTGTCCGTTCATTTGGAGAAGATCCTCAGCTGGTTGCAGAGCTGGGAACAGCCTATATAAAAGGTCTGCAGTCAGAAGGAGTTACAGCTACTGCCAAGCATTTTCCGGGTCATGGAGATACAGCTGTAGATTCTCATCTTGATCTGCCGATTATTGAGCATCAGCGCTCAAGATTGGAGAGGGTAGAATTATATCCCTTTAAAAAAGCAGCTGAGGCTGGAGTGGACAGTATAATGACATCTCACATTTATTTTCCTGCAATAGAAAAAGAAAAGGAGATTCCTGCTACTCTTTCTAAAGCAGTATTAACTGACCTTTTAAGGAATGAATTAAAATTTGATGGTTTAATAATTACAGATTGTATGGAGATGAATGCAGTTGCTAATAGTTTCGGTACAGTTGAAGGAGCAGTCAGAACAATTGAAGCAGGTAGTGATACAGTTTTAGTTTCACACAGTTATCAGCAGCAGAAGAATGCAGTTGAGGCTGTGATAGCAGCTGTAAAATCCGGTCGAATTAGTGAAAAAAGAATTGATGCTTCTGTCAGAAGAATATTAAGTCTTAAAGGAAAAAGAATTAACATCAGTCAGATTGATCAAATTGATCCAGCTCAAATCGATTTTAAAAAACATCAAAAAATAGCAAAAAAAATTGCAGAAAAGGCCCTTACTATAGTAAAAAATGAGGGACTTTTACCACTAAAAAATATTAAAGAAAAACAGGTTGCTGTGGTTGACTTTGAAAAGGGCAGAGTTTCTTTAGCAGAAGACGAAAGTGAAGAAAATAATCTATTTGTTAATTATTTAAATCAGGAAATTAAAAATCTTAAGCATATAAAACTGTCGAACAGCTCAACTTTAAGCAGATCAGCCAAAGAAAAATTGGAGGAAAGTGATTTGATTATTGTCTGTACTTATAATGCTGTGGCCAATAAATATCAGGCAGCACTTGCCGAAGAATTAGCTGAAAACAATAACGTTTTGGTACTTGCACTCAGCAATCCGTATGATTATCAGCTCTTAGAGGAAACTCAGGCTTTTATAACAACTTATGATTACAGCCCTGCTAATCAGAGGGCAGCTGCAGACTTTATTTTAGGAAAAATAGAGGGTGAAGGAAGTCTTCCGGTAACTATAGATTAAATTCTTTTCTTGACAGTATTACTTATCTATGTTAAAGTATAAAAAAACAATAAAACTTATCGAGAGAGGTGGAGGGACTGGCCCTTTGAAACCCGGCAACCAGCAGTTAGCTACTGCCCGGTGCTAATTCCAGCAGGAAAATTCCTGAAAGATAAGGAGTAAGTAAATTACCCACTCCTACTTTTAGGATGTGGGATTTTTGTTTTAGTTAGAGTTTTATTTAAAATCAGTAGTTAGTAGCAGAGTATTTACCCAGTTTTATTGTTTAAGTTTAAGCAGATAAAATAAGAGGAGGAAATTAAATGAAATTTAAATTTGATACTTTAGCATTACATGCAGGCTATGATCCAGACTTAAATAAAAAATCGGCGGCAGTTCCTATCTATCAAACAACATCTTATTTATTTGATGACACAGATCATGCAGCAGATTTATTTGCTTTAAAAGAAGCTGGAGATATTTATACCAGAATTCAAAACCCAACTAATTCAGTTCTCGAAAAAAGGATTGCTGCACTGGAAGGTGGAGTTGGTGCCCTGGCAGTTTCTTCAGGCCAGGCAGCAGAAGTGATTGCACTTTTAACAATTTGTAAAAATGGCGATCATCTGGTCAGCGGCAGTTCAATTTATGGTGGTACTCACAATTTATTTAAACATACCTTTAAAAATATGGGGATAGATGTCAGCTTTGTTGATTCTGAGAACCCGGAAAGCTTTAAAAAGGCTATTAATGATCAGACAAAGGCTTTATATGTTGAGACCATTGGTAATCCAGCTCTAACTGTCCCAGATTTTGAGAGGCTGGCAGAAATAGCACATGAGGCTGGTGTACCGCTGATTGTTGATAATACCTTTGCTTCACCATATATCTGCAGACCTTTTGAATATGGAGCAGATATTGTAGTTCATTCGACCACTAAATACATAGCCGGTCACGGGAATTCTATTGGTGGAGTTATAGTTGACAGCGGTAATTTTGACTGGGATACAGGCAGATTTCCCGGGCTGGTTGAGCCAGATCCCAGTTATCACGGTGTTAAATTTCAGGAAGAATTTGGAGAGGCTGCATTTATTACAAAAGCCAGAGTTCAGCTTTTAAGAGATCTGGGTAGTGCTCCAAGTCCTTTTAATTCCTTTCTGACAGTTACAGGTCTGGAAACTTTAGGTTTGAGAATGCAGAGACATTCCGAAAATGCTCAGGCTGTGGCAGAATTTTTAGAAGCTGATCAGCGGGTAGACTGGGTAAGCTATCCGGGTTTAGAGAGTCATGATTCTCATCAGAATGCCCAAAAATATTTAGAAAATGGAAATGGTGGTATGATTGCCTTTGGTATTAAAGGTGGTAAAAAAGCTGCTGAAAAATTCATTAATCAGCTTAAATTGTTCCTTCATTTAGCCAATGTTGGTGACGCAAAATCGCTGGCCATTCATCCGGCAAGTACCACCCATCAGCAGTTAAGTGATGAAGATTTAAGAAAAACAGGAATTTCACCGGAGTTAATCAGGCTTTCAATAGGTATTGAAGATATTGATGATATAAAAGCTGATTTAGAGCAGGCTTTAACAGCAGCTCAAAAATAATTGAGAAGATAATGATAAAAAACTAACTATACTTTATGAGAAGCTAGGAGTGAGAAGAGATGCCAATTAAAATTCAGGATGAGCTGCCGGCAGTAGAAACCCTTGAAAAAGAAAACATATTTGTGATGAAAGAATCGCGGGCCACTCATCAGGATATTCGTTCATTAAGAATTTTGATTTTAAACTTGATGCCCAAAAAAATAAAAACTGAAACTCAGATTTTACGCTTGATCGGTAATTCCCCACTGCAGGTTGATATTGATCTAATGCATCCAGCAAGCCATAATTCAAAAAACACATCAGAGGAGCATCTGATCAAGTTTTATAATACTTTTGATGAGATTAAGGATAATAAATATGATGGAATGATAATCACAGGAGCTCCAATAGAAACTCTGGAGTTTGAAGAAGTTGATTATTGGGATGAACTCAAAAAAATTATGGACTGGAGCCTGCATAATGTTTTTTCTACTTTTCACATCTGCTGGGGAAGCCAGGCCGGTCTTTATCATCATTATGGTATACCTAAATATCCATTGGATAAAAAGATGTTTGGAGTTTTTCCCCACTATAAGAATAAAAAACATGTTAAATTGATGCGGGGATTTGATGATCTCTTTTTTGTCCCACATTCCCGTCATACAGAGATTAAAAGAGAGGATCTAGAGACAGTTGAGGAACTGGAAATTCTTTCAGAATCGCAGGAATCGGGAGTTTATCTTGCAGCCAGCAAAAATGGACGTCAGGTTTTTGCTACAGGTCATTCGGAATATGACCGGGAAAGTCTGGAAGATGAATATCTGAGAGATATTAATAAGGGGATGGATATTGATCCCCCAAAAAATTATTATAGAGATGATGATCCGGATAAGGAAATAATTATGCGCTGGCGCAGCCATGCCAATCTTTTATTTGTCAACTGGTTAAACTATTATGTCTATCAGGAAACACCTTTTGATTTAAGTAAATTAAAATAAGTTCAAAAATGAAAATACAAATGATTTATACTTTTAATCGCTCCCCTTATGGTAGAACAGCTTTTTATTATGCAGGCTGTCTATTATAAGGGGATTTTTATGTTTTAAAGACAGGAAATTAGATATATAAGAGCAAATTGTTAATTATTTTACAAATTTAATGAAAAAAACTCAAAAAAAGCTTGAATTGTCTGCAAATCTGCGCTATAATTATCTTAAGAAATCGTTTTAGCAAACTTTAGTATTAATTTTAATTGAATCTTTTCTTTTTTAGCTTAAATTAATTCAATTTAATTAAGATTCAGTTAATTAATACTAAAATTCCCACTCACACTTTTTATAAATTTATAATCCCTTAAGACAAAAGAAGAGTGAAATTTTCCACAAAATAATTTAAAGGGGTGTTTATTAATGGTTAATTTAAGATCTAAGGTTTTTATTTTGGCGGCATTAGTTATTCTTTTAAGTTTATCTTCTGCTGTTTTAGCTCAGGAAAATATTGATCCGGTTGAAGACCTTGAGCGAGAAGAAACACTGGTTATTACTGGTGCAATGTGGGGTCCTCCGTCAACCTGGAATATTTTAATTCCTAACCCTACACCTGGAACTGGCGGCTTAGTTTACGAGACAATGTTCTCATACAATCCTCTGGATAATGAATATGAGCCGTGGCTTGCAGAAGATGGAGAATGGGTAAGTGATAATGAGTATGTCCTTGATTTGAGAGAGGGTATTAACTGGACAGATGGCGAAGAATTTAATGCCGAAGATGTTGTCTTTACTTATGAAGTCGCTAAAGATAATGATATTTTTTATTCACCAGTCTGGGACTGGATGGAGTCAGTCGAGGCTGAAGATGATTATACAGTTAGATTTACATTTTCTGATCCACACTATGCAGAATGGGATGCAGAATTATATCAGCGCTACATTATTCCAGAGCATATCTGGAGTGAAGTTCCTTCTGATGAGTTAATTACCAAAACAATGAAAGATCCTGTTGGTACAGGTCCTTATACCCACAGAGAAGCAGGTCAGGATAGAATGGTCTGGGAAAGAAATGATGACTGGTGGGGTAACGATGTTTTTGGTCAGCCCAAGCCTAAGTATCTTGTTGACTTAGTTAATCAGAGTAATAATGTAATTATGGGTATGTTAATGAAAGGTGAAGTTGATTTAAGCAACAACTTTTTACCAGGTATTCAGAAAATCAAAGATCAGTTTAATTTAGAAACCTGGTATGAAGAAGAGCCTTACATGCTTTCCTGGAACACAGCCGTAATGTATATGAATACCCTGGAAGAACCTATGGGTGATGTTGACTTTAGAAAAGCAATGTCCTACATGGTTAATCAGGAGACTATTGTAGATCGAGTTTATGGTGGTCTGGTAGAAGCAGCTAATCCTACAGGATTATTTGGAGAAGGCTGGCAGGCTTATTTAGATGAAGATGTTGTGGATGAGCATGGTTTCGAATATGATCCGGCTAAAGCAGAAGAGTTACTTGATGAAGCGGGTTATGTAGATGAAGATGGTGATGGCTGGAGAGAGATGCCCAATGGTGATGATCTTGAGTTAGAAATCATGGTACCAAGCGGCTGGACAGACTGGATGGAATCAGTTAGAGTAATTGCTTCCAATGCGGAGGAAATTGGAGTTAATATTTCTCCTTCTTTCCCTGACTCTTCACTATTTGATAACAAACGCTTCAATAGAGATTTTGATATGATGATTGGTAACTTCCAGACAACATTAAGTTCAACTCCATTTGACTACTGGTTTGGTGTTGCAAATAGAAGTATTGATGGTGAACAGATCAATAATGGTAACTGGGGAGCTTATGATAACCCTGAGTTATTCGAAATGATTGATGAGTTTAATATGACCAATGAAGAAGATAGAAAACAGGAGCTTGCTTCTGGTATTCAGGAAACATTATTAAAAGATATGCCAAGTGTTCCTCTCTGGCATAATGGTCTCTGGGCTCAGGCTACAACAGAGTACTGGACAAACTGGCCTAATGAAGATAATCCTTATGGTGTACCTGTAAGTTGGGGTAATGCCTATCAGTTAGGAATGATTGAAACTTTAATTGGTATTGAGCCAGCTGAATAGAAAAAAAGTAGACAGTTAAATAATAAATAAGCAGGTCCGATATTTATATCGGGCCTGTTATTTAGAAAGGAGTAGTAAAAGATGGGTAGATATTTAAGAAAAAAAATAATTATTTATATTATAACCTTTATTCTGGCAGTTACGATTAACTTTTTTATTCCCAGATTGATGCCTGGGAATCCAATTCAATCACTTTTGTCTCGTTTTTCAGGTATGGAAGGTGGACGTGAAATTTTAGAAGAACAGCTGACATTATTATTTAATTTAGATCAACCTATATGGCAGCAGTACTTAAATTTTTGGAAGTCTGTTTTCACTCTTGATTTTGGTATTTCAATTATTCAGTTTCCAACACCAGTACTGGATATTATTAAACGTGCAATTGTATATGATATTTCTGTTTTATTACCCGCAATTATATTAAGCTGGATAGTTGGAAATAAGCTTGGAGCTTATTCCGGGACTGATAAAAAAGTAGATAAATCAACAATGCCTTTATTTTATTTTTTGGCATCTTCACCTTATTTCTGGATGGCAGGAATAGTAGCCTTTTTCTTTGGGGTAGTTTTGGGGTGGTTCCCGATCAGTGGAGCTTATGGTTCAACTGCAAGCCCCGGTTTCAACTGGATTTTTATTAAAGACTTTTTACATCACTGGTTTCTACCATTTTTTACAATGTTTTTGGTGCAGCTCGGCGGCTGGGCAATCGGTATGCGGAATATGATTATGTATGAGAAAAGTTCAAATTATTCTAAATATATGGAAACACTCGGTTCTTCTAAAAAATTAATTCGTAAGTATGGATTTAGAAATGGAGTTCTGCCTCAGGTGACAGGTCTTGCTCTGAGATTGGGTAGAATAGTTGGTGGAGCAATTACAGTTCAGGTTGTATTTAATTATCCCGGACTGGGGAAAATGTTATTAGATGCAGTACAAAATCAGGATTATTTTTTGATGCAGGGAATCTTTTTAACAATTGTAACTATGGTTTTAATAGCAAACTTTACTGTAGACATAATTTATATGTTTATTGATCCAAGAGTACGACTGTCATTTACTGAGGAGGTGTAGCAGATGTTTGAAGATTTTTGGGCAAAACATGAAAATTTATATTATGCTTTAACAAATAAAAAAGTAATTTTTGGTCTGACTGTAGTTGCTTTTGTATTTTTACTGGCAGCTTTTGGACCAATGATGACACCATATGAATATGGAGAATATGCTGGAGAAGGCTATCTGCCTCCATCCACTGACCACTTTTTTGGAACAACAATAGATGGTAGAGATGTATTTACCAGAACTGTTTATGGTCTACGCTCAACTCTTTTAGTTGGTGCAATAGCGGGAACTCTAGCTACATTAGTTGGCTGTATTATTGGGTTTGTAGCAGGTTATTATGGTGGAACAATATTTGATGAACTTTTAATGATGTTAACCAATATTTTTGTAGTTATACCACAGCTGGCACTGCTGATAGTAATTGCGGCTTTTCTGGAAGTCAGGGGTGTAATAATTATGGCAGTAATTGTTTCTTTAACAGCCTGGCCCTGGACTGCCAGAGCAGTCAGATCACAAACACTATCACTTAAAAATGAGGAATATGTTTCTTTATCAAGAATTTCTGCTTTAAATGTCGGCAGGATTCTAAGAGAAGATATAGCTTCCAACATGTTCTCTTATGTATTTATGGTTTTTATTCAGCAGTTCAATGGTACAATGCTAGCTACAGTACAGCTTGAATTTCTGGGGCTTGGTCCTACCAAAGGTATTTCTCTGGGACTTGTAATGCAGAATGCGGTTAACTGGAATGGAATCCAACTTGGTATGTGGTGGTGGGCTATCATTCCCGGTCTGATTTTAGCAATTTTAATTACCGCACTTTATTTTGTCAATACAGGACTGGATGCTGCCTTTAACCCACGTTTGAGGGAGATGTAAGAGATGAGCGAAAATATATTAGAAGTCAAAAACTTAAGAGCCTATTATGATATATTAAAAGGACAGGTTAAAGCAGTAGATGATATAACATTTAATTTAAAAAAGGGAGAAATCTTAGGTCTGGCTGGAGAATCCGGCTGTGGTAAAAGTACACTGGCCAGCACCTTTATTTCCCGTCAAAAACCCCTGAAGTATATCTCAGGCGAGGTAGATCTTGTTGGACATAAAATTATGGAAATGAGCGAAAAAGAATTCAAAAAGCTCAGACTGAGAACAATATCCTTAATTCCCCAGTATGCACTTGATGCATTTTCACCAACAAAAAAGATCAAAACATATATTGCAGATTTAGCCAGACAGCAGGGTGTCAGAACAGATAAAAAGTTTTTTGATAAGGTAAAAGAACGGCTCGATCTGGTTAATCTTGATGAATCAGTTTTAAATAGATATTCAATTGAGCTTTCAGGTGGAATGAAGCAGAGAGTAATTATGGTTATTTCTACGATTTTAGATCCTGCCTTTTTGATTGCAGATGAGATAACTTCTGCTTTAGATGTTAGCTCACAGCGCTTTGTGGCAACCATGCTTGCTAATTTAAGAGATTTAGAGATAATTAAATCAGCCATTTTTATAACTCATGATATCTCTATTCTCTATCAGATAGCAGATCGGATTATGATTATGTATGCCGGTAATTTTGCTGAGATTGGACCAACTGACGAGATAGTCGACAATCCGCGTCATCCATACACCAGAGCCTTAATCGATTCTCTACCTCAGGTAGGAATTCAGTATAAGGATCATCGATTATCAGGTATTAAGGGAACTCCTCCCCATCTATTAAATATCGGTGAGGGATGCCGTTTTAGACAGCGCTGTCCCTATGCAGTTGAAAAATGCGAAGAAACACCAAAAAGAGAAAAGGTAGCAGAAGGACATTTTGTTTCCTGCTGGAGATGGAAAGAGTTAGGAAGTGATTTAAGTGGAAAAAAATAATGATGTAGTAATGTCAGTTCAGGGTTTATCTAAGGTCTTTAAAAGTGGAATTATTAATCCAGAATATACTGTGGCTGCCAAAGATATTTCTTTTGATATCGAAAAAGGAAAGATAATCTCTTTAATCGGAGAAAGTGGTAGTGGAAAAACTACAGTTGGTAAATTAATTTTAAAATTAATTAAGCTCTCAGAAGGAAAAATCATTTATAAAGGTAAAGATATTTCAGAGATTACAGATAAAGAAGAAATTCGAAACTATTACAGGAGAGTCCAGGGTATTTTTCAGGATCCATTTGCAACTTTTAATCCACTTTATCGAGTTGACAGAGTCTTTGATATGATTTTTGATACTTTTGATCTGGATTATCAAAATAAAGATGAAGCAATTAGAAAAGCGCTGTATGATGTGAACCTTAATCCAGATCGAACTCTGGGTAAGTTTCCCCATCAGTTAAGTGGTGGACAGCTGCAGAGGCTTTTAATTGCTCGCGCTTTACTGATGGATGTAGATGTTTTAATTGCTGATGAGTTAATCAGTATGTTAGATGCTTCAACCAGAATTGGAGTTTTAAATTTACTGGTGGAATCCTGCAAAAAACACGGAATGGCAGTAATTTTTATTACTCATGATTTAAACTTAGGTTATTATATCAGCGATAAATCACTGATTATGTATAAAGGACGTCTGGTAGAAAGAGGAGATACCAAAAAGATTTACGAAAATGCAACCCATCCTTATACTCAGATGTTATTTGAGGCTGTGCCTGAAATTGGTGAACGCTGGGATCCTGAGGAAGAATTCCTGCCGGAACAGGTAGTCAGTGATGTTAATAAATTCTACAAAGAAAATGAAGGCAGAGGTTTTGTCGAGATCGAAGAAGATCACAGTGTACTCTTTAGTGATAAATAAATTACAGAAAATAATTGTTCAGAAAAGTAAAGGTAGAAGGTGAATATTTTGAGCGACAGAAATAATAGTTGGAAATTTATTGGAGAAGATGGTGAGTTTAGACTTAAAGGAGCAGATAATTATAATCGCCTGTATTTTCCGCTGACAAATGAAGCAGGCATGATGTCAGCAATTACTCCTTTATTAAATGGAGATATCAAAACAGGCCAGAATACATTTGCAATGGAACCTGTATCTGTAGAAAATCTTCACAACAACAGATCATCAAGAAATTTTTGGTTTTTAATTGATGATCAAAAATTGTGGTCTGCTGCCGGTAATTCCGCAGAACAGCACGCAAAGAAATTCACTGTTGAGAATGACGAAAGCACAACAGTTGAAGCAGGGTTTTTATGGCATAAGATTATTAGAAAAAGTGAAGAGCTTAAAATTGAATCTGAAATAACAAATTTTGTGCCTGCAAATGATGATCAGGTCGAACTGATGCAGGTTAAAATTATAAATAAAGGTGATAGGGCAAGAAAAATAACACCAACTGCTGCAATTCCAATCTATGGCAGATCAGCAGATAATTTAAGAGATCACCGTCATGTTACTGCCTTACTCCACAGAACTAAAACAATAAAAAATGGAGTTGTAGTCAGCCCCACTCTTTCTTTTGATGAGAGAGGTCATAAAAAAAATGATGCTGCTTATGCAGTAGTTGGAGCAGAGGACAATTCAGCTGAACCAATAGGTTTTTACCCGGTACAGGAAGATTTTGTTGGTGAAGGTGGTTTTCTGGACTGGCCGGAAGCTGCAGCCAATAAAAGTGATGATTATTTAAAGGCTGGCGAAAAAATTGATGGTTATGAAACTATAGGAGCTTTAAGATTTGAAGATATAACTTTAGAACCCGGTCAGGAAAAGAGCTATATTTTAGCGGTTGTAATTGACGAAGAAAATGATTTAATTGGATCTGCTGCTGCAAAATACTGCAGTGCAGAAAAATTTGAAAAATACCTTAAAGAAAATAAAGATTTTTGGAAAAATAAACTGGATAAATTGCAGTTTGATTCAGCTGAAAATAAATTTGATCAGTGGATGCGCTGGGTAACTTTACAGCCGATTTTAAGAAGAATCTACGGCTGCTCATTTTTACCTCATCATGACTACGGTCGCGGAGGACGGGGCTGGAGAGATTTATGGCAGGACTGTCTGGCTCTGCTGATTATGGAGCCTGAGGGTGTTAGAGAAACACTTTTTAATAATTTTGCCGGAATCCGTTTTGATGGTACTAATGCAACTATAATCGGCTCTAAACCGGGAGAATTTATCGCTGACAGAAATAATATCAGCCGAGTCTGGATGGATCATGGAGCCTGGCCTTTATTAACTACCAAGCTTTATATCGATCAGAGTGGAGATCTTGATTTTTTATTAGAGGATCAGACTTATTTTAAAGATTCTCACACTGCTTTTGGTAATCAGATTGATGAAAAATGGAATCAGGCTTACGGTAATCAAATGCTGGATAAGCAGGATAATGTCTATCAGGGCAGTATTTTAGAACATTTATTCGTTCAGCATTTAACATTATTTTTTAATGTTGGAGAACATAACAATTTCCGCCTTGAGGGTGCTGACTGGAATGACGGTCTTGATATGGCAGAAAAAAATGGTGAAAGTGTTACTTTTACTGCTCTTTATGCAAGTAATCTGCTTGAGCTGACTGAACTTTTAAAAGTACTAAAAAAAGATAAAAGCTTAGATCAGATTGAGCTGGCAGCAGAATTAGAGGTTTTATTTGACTCTCTAGCAGACTCGGTTGATTATGAATCAGTAAGTGCCAAACATGAACTTCTAGATAAATATTTTGCTACTTATAACCATAAAGTTTCTGGTAAAAAGAAGAAATTTGATATTGATTCTCTAATAAGTGATTTAGAGAAGAAGGCGAACTGGATTATCGAGGACCTCAGAAAAAATGAAT
>JBKHDA010000040.1:0-18502 GCA_046541575.1 Halanaerobium sp.
ATTTTAATTATTTTTTAAGTCAACTTTTATTTGATCCTTTTTTAAAAAGAGAAGAGAGATAATTATTCCCAATGCAGCAATAATTAAAGTTGGATAAAATACAAACTGATAACTTCCCATGAGATCTCTTATTCTTCCTGAAAAGAGATTACCAATTACAGCTCCAACTCCATAGGCTGTAAATAAATAACCATAATTTTTACTGTAATTTTCTTTACCAAAAAAATAAGAAGTTGCAGCAGGTGCAATAGCAAGCCAGCCGCCAAGGTTGAGCCAGAAAATAGCAAAGGCGATAAAATAGAGAATTGGACTGCCATTATTAATTATCATTAAAAAAGAAGCCAGAATAATCAGAGAGAAAGAAATAACTGCTGTCTTTTTTGCTCTAAATTTATCTGTCAAAGCACCGAAGATTGGACGCCCAATACCATTAAAAATAGCAAATAAAGATACATAGATAGAAGCAGTAGCTGAATCTAAATTAATTAGTTCTTCTGCCACAGGTCCTGAAATTGAAATTGCCATCAGGCCGATAATTGTTCCAATAACAAAGGTAATCCAGAGTGCATAAAAACTTTTACTTTTTAGCATCTTTTTAGGACCAATTTCTAAATTTTCTTTTTTATTTGTTTTCTTAGAATCCTGACCTTTAATTTCTGGAAACTTAAGAGGTAAAGAAAGTAAAGTAATAATTACAGCAAATAAAACACCTAAAATTTTAAAGGTTGTAAAGGCACCAAAATTTCTAATCAGCCAGCTTGCTGCAGGAGCAGTTATAAATGGAGATAAGCCAAATCCTCCTAAAGTTAAACCAACTGCTAGACCTTCTTTATCAGGGAACCATTTGGCTGCCACTGCCATTGGAGCACCATAGGCAATTCCAACACCCATTCCGCCAATAACACCATAACTTATAGTTAAAACTGTAATTGAAGAGGTAAAGCCAGATAAAAACCAGCCGATTGAAATTAAAAGGCCTCCGGCGATAGTCATTATTTTGGGACCATATTTATCCATGTAGCTTCCGGCAAAGGGCATTGCAAGAGCATAAAAAACCAGAAAAATCATATAAGGCAAACCACTTTCAGTTGCCCCTATATCAAAAGCTGTTTCTATTGGTTTTCTAAAAATACTCCAGGAATAAATTGTTCCCATACACATAAAAATTATTAAACCTAATGGAATATAAAGCCACCTACTCTTATTCTCAGTTACTGAAGCCTGCATATTTTTGTTTTCCTCCCTATTTTAATTGCTTGATTATATAGCTATCTACAGTTAAAATATTATTATGAACCTAGATAATTGATTCATTAATTTGTGATTTTAATAGCTATAGTTAGAAATATCATAACAAAAGCACTTAACTTTATCAAGTTAAAATATAAAATCTAAATATTAAAAATTTAAGAAATTAAGTGAGGATAATTATGGACAAAAAAATTAAAGCAGTAGTTAACCCGGCTGCAGCCGGTGGAAAAACAGCTAAAATCTGGGCTAAAAAAAGCAAATATTTTAAAAATGAATTTAGCAGTTTTACTGAGGTTTACACAAAAGAACCTGGTGATGCAGTTAAAATCGCTAAGAAAGCAGCAGGAAAATATGATTACATTATGGCTGTAGGTGGAGATGGTACCATAAATGAAATAATTAATGGTATTTTTTCTGTAAATAAAAAAACAGCAGTAAAATTGATAATCTATCCTTTAGGAACTGGTTCTGATTTAAGCAGGTCTCTGGAATTACCTGAAGCAGTTGAGGACTTTATACAATTAATCAAGAGAGGAAAAAGTAGAAAAATTAAAGCTGTAGAAGTTAATTTTTTAAATCAACAAAAAAAGAGGCAGCAGAGATATTTTTTAAATATAGCTGATTGTGGAATGGGAGCTGAAGTAGCAAAAAAACTTAATCAGAGTAAAAAAACTATAGATGGGAGACTTAGTTATCTTATAAAAATTTTTCAAACTCTTTTTCAGTATAAAAACAAAGAAGTTATAGTAGAAGCTGATAATAAATTACTTTATCAGGGTAAAATTAATACTGCAGTTATTGCTCATGGTAATTATTTTGGAGGTGGGATAAAAATTGCTCCAGAAGCAGATTTAGCTGCTGATAAATTAAATCTTGTTTTGTTAAAAGATTTTTCAAAACCAGGAATAATTTTTAATCTAATTAAAGGTTATAGAGGCAATCACCTCAGTCATCCCCAGGTAGATTCCTATAGTGCAGAAAAAATAATAATCACTTCTCCAGAAAGAGTAGAATTAGAAGCAGATGGAGAATCGATTGGTATCTGTAGGGCAGAATTTGAAATATCTGAAAAAGAAATTTCGATTCTGATTTAATGTTAAATTTCTGTAAAATTAAGCTGTAATTCTTGACTTAAAAAAATTGATATTATAAAATTCAAATATACTTTAAAAGTTGTTATTTGAGAGGAGAGAAAATTAATGAAATATAAAGTAGCCTTTGTTTGTGTTGGTAATTCCTGCCGCAGTCAGATGGCAGAAGGATTTGTAAGAGAATATGCTGGAGATATTTTAGATGTCTATAGTGCAGGTACAGATCCTTCTCCAGAAGTTAAGCCTAATGCCGTTAAGGCAATGGATGAGGTAGGGATAGATATTAGTGCTCATTACCCCAAATTATTAGAAGAAATACCAAATGAATTAGATATTTTGATTACAATGGGATGTGGAGTCGAATGTCCTTATATACCATGCAAATTTCGCGAGGACTGGGGCTTAGATGATCCAGCCGGCCATCCGATGAACGTATTTAGAGAAACAAGAAAAATCATAGATGCTAAAGTAAAAGAATTAATAGAAAAAGTAAAAAATAATGAAATTTAGTTAAATTTTAGAAATATAGTGTTTATAAAATCACATAACAAACATAAAAAAACCGGACAGGATTATCCTGGCCGGTTAATTATTTCTATTAATTGAGAGTTATTTACCAATTATTAACTAAATCACCTGTAACAGTAGCTCCACCTTCAATAGTAAAGCTTTCCTTAGCTGCTTCATTTTCGAAGTAAACATTACCTTCTACAGTAAAGCCACTTGTTAACTTAAAGTTTTCAGCTGCAACATAAACATCACCAACAAATACTCCAGCTTTGAATCTAGTACTTGGACTATTAACAGTAATACTTGGAGCTTCTAAAGTATATCTGTCAGTAACATTATAGTCATCATCCTGATCGTAAAGAGCTAACTTACGGTCAACTTCACCGTTATTTTCAAATTCACCATCCAGAACTATTTCCTCATCAACACTTAGATCCTGATGAATGATTAAGATCCAGGAATCTTCTGCAGCTGTCATAAGACTATCTTCATCAACCACCTTTGATGCAGAAGAAACTGTGTCCTGAGCACTTACCATTGGTGCTGCTAATAAAGCCGCAAAAGCGATTAATAATACAATTGTTTTGATTTTCATAAATAAACCCTCCTTTTAAAATTATTATTAATTTACTCAACTTAATTATAGCTTAACATATATGTGAAAATTGTGTCAAGTGCTTTCGGCAATTATTACTCCTTTTTTCAGAAATTTATAAATTTTTTGAAGAAAATAGAACTTCTAATAGAGCTTCTAATATAATTAAATAAGTACATTTTACTGAAATATTTTGCTATTTTATTAATTATATTTTTATGTTACAATGAAGATATAATTAAACAAAGAAAGGTACTGGTGAAATAATGAGAAGTAGTGATATTGATACAGCAGGAATTGAAGAAGCTCCGGAAAATGTGGAATTTAGTGTGGGGGATAAAGTAGATATTTTAGTATATAAATTTACTGACCTGGGAGCTACAGTAATTATTGATGACAAATATTTTGGTTTAGTTTATGAAAATGATATTTATAAAGAAATTACAGTGGGAGATCAGTTAAAAGGTTATATAAAAAAAATTAGAGAAGATAATAAAATTGATGTCAGTTTACGTAAAATTGGTTATGGTAGAATAGAAGATGCTAAAGAGAAGATCCTTGCTCGTTTAAAAGCCAAAGGTGGATTTTTACCATTAAATGACGACAGCTCACCTGAAAAAATAAAAAAAGCTTTAGAAATTAGTAAGGGCAGTTTTAAAAAAGCAATTGGCGGTTTATATAAAGAAAAAATTATTGACATAACTTCTAAAGGCATTAAGTTAAAAAAATAATCAGAGAAAAGAGTTGTTGGAATTGAAAGAAATAAGTTCTTTTTTTGATTTTAAAAACTTTAAAGCTGTAATTATTGTTTGTTTAAGTCTTGTTTTTTTGATATCAGTTCCGGCTGCAGCAGTAGAAATAATTTCACTCCCGATTGATAAAAAGGAGGAAGAGGTTTATCAGATTGAAGCAGAAATTCCAATTTTAATGGAGCTGAATCATAAAAATATCCAGGAAGAGTATAATGATCTTTTTAGAGATAATATTTTAACCTTTATTGAATATACCATAGAAATGGCCAGACAGAACCAGCAGGATTTTGCAGATGCAAATTTTCCGTTAAAAGAATTTGTAGCTAGGGTTGATTATGACCTAAAAAATGATAATCAAATATTAAGTATTAAGTTCAATTATTATCAATATACAGGTGGGGCTCACGGCAACCCCTACAGTTTAAGCTATAATATTGATCTGGCAACCGGTGAAGATATAAAATTAGTTGATTTTTTAGAAGATAAAAATCTTACATTAAGCCAGGTGGAGGATTTAATTAAATCTAAAATAGAAAATGAGCCTGATCTTTATTTTCAGGATGATTATGGCTTTCAGAGTTTAGATGAAGAACAGTGTTACTACCTTGAAAATGGAGAACTGGTGGTATATTTTCAGCCATATGCTATTGCTCCCTATTCAACCGGAATGCCCGAGTTTAGAATTGAATATTAATTATTCAGACTGCTGTATTAATTCACAGCGGTTTTAATTTTAAGAGCAGCTGTATTAGCTGCTTTTATTTTCCTCTCTTTGCGAACTTGTGTTTGCTAAAAATAAATTACTGTGCTACAATATAATTAAACAAATGTTCGCAAAATGGGAGGGGATTTATAATGCAGCCTGATTATAGTGATGCACCAAAAGATAAAATTTTATGTGTTGATATGAAATCATTTTATGCAAGTATAGAATTAGTTAAAAGGAATATACATCCGCTTAAAGGATATCTTGCTGTCATTGGAGATAAAAAAAGAAAAGGTTCAGTAGTCTTAGCTGCCTCTTCTGCATTAAAGAAAAAATATGGTATTAAAACAGCTCACCGCTTATTTCAAATCCCGGATAAAAAAGAAATCATACTGGCTGAAGCAAATATGGAGCTTTACTTAGAGCAGTCGATGAAAATAACTGAGATTTTTAATTCTTATTTACCTTTAGAGGCAATACATATTTATTCTATAGATGAGGCCTGGCTTAAACTTAATGGTAGTCAGAAAAAATATGGTGATCCAATTGAGCTGGCGGTTAAAATCAAAAAAGAGATCTGGAATAAATATGTTTTACCCTGCAGTATGGGGATTGGCCCCAATATGTTTATGGCAAAAGTTGCAATGGATAATGAGGGCAAAAAAACTGGACTCTGCCGCTGGAATTATAGTGATATTCAGGATAAGTTGTGGCCGCTAGCTCTCAGCGACTGCTGGGGTATTGGCAGTAGAACCGAAAAAAAACTAAATAAAATTGGAGTCTATACAGTTGGTGAGCTAGCTCAGCTGCCATTAGATTATCTTGAAAATAAATTTGGAATTATCGGCAATCAGCTTTATTATCATGCCTGGGGCATTGATTATTCAGAAGTAGAGGGGCATTTTGCTGACCGAAAAAAAGCTGTTGGGCGCGGGATTACTCTTTACAGAGATTATACAGAAATAGAAGAAATTAAAACTGTTATTTTTAATCTGGCAGAGGAAGTGAGCAAAAGAGTAAGGCAGAATAATTTGAAAGGTAAAACTGTTTCTCTCTCCCTCAGTTATTCTAAAAAAGAAAATGAAAAAGGATTTTCCCGACAGTTCAGTCTGGAAAAAAGAACAGATATGACAGGAGATATCTATCAGGCTGCAGTTGCCATTTTAAATAAACATTATCAGGGTGCAGAGGTCAGAAAAGTAAGTCTTTATCTGACTAAGTTTATAGAAAGTGATTATCGGCAGTTGAATTTGTTTGATAATGATCTAAAAAAATCAGAAATTAATCAGCTGCGTGATCAGCTGGCCCGCAAAATGGGAAAAGATGTTCTTTATTATGCCCGCAATTTAGAAAAGGGAAATATTAAAGATAGAATTGAAAGCACCATTGGTGGACATCATAAATAATCAGAGATCAAGCTCAATAATCTGCCCAAATTTTAGCTTTTTAGTCTGATTATCTTGTTTTTTTATTTGAAGCTGCCTGCTGTTTTCTTCAA
The DNA here is from genome assembly GCA_046541575.1 of Halanaerobium sp. Taxonomy (GTDB): domain Bacteria; phylum Bacillota; class Halanaerobiia; order Halanaerobiales; family Halanaerobiaceae; genus Halanaerobium. The sequence goes on from JBKHDA010000040.1 coordinate 6,404, forward strand.
TTTTTAAAATTTTTCCTCTTATAATTTTAATTCTCTTATTTTCATAAAATTTGATTTTTATTTCTAGTTTTCTGCTTAAAGCTTCCTGGATTTTAAAATTAAACTCCTCAAGCTGCTGTGAATCGAGTTCTGGCTTTTCTACTTGATCCTGTTTCATTTTCAATTCTTTCAGTCTTTTTTGGTGTTCAACCAGCATTAACGAATTCCACTTTTTATTACCTCTGTCTTTAAAATTCATATTTTCAGCTCCTCTTTTTAAAAGTTACGTCAAATCTATTAGTTTTTATCTGGACTATAATTTTTATCTCTATTATAAGAGAATTAATATACATTTTATTTTAGCATACATTTGTTCGTTAAACAAGATTTATCTAAAAAAATGCTGGATTAATGTAGAATTATAGCTTAATATGATATAATTATTTTAATCAAAATCAGATATTTAGAATATATATCTATTCAAATTATTTAACAAATAAATCTAATCATAAGCAGAGGAGTGGAACTAGATGAAAATTTTAGTTACAGGTGGAGCCGGTTTTATTGGCAGTAACTTTATTCATTATCAGCTTGAAAATTATGATGATCAGATTATAAATGTTGATAAATTAAGTTATGCTGGTAATCTTGATAACCTAAAAGATATAGAGGCTGATCCTAATTATGAATTTAAGCAGCTGGATATCTGCAGTAGAGAAAAAATCGATCATCTAATGCATCGGGGAATAGATTATATAGTTAATTTTGCGGCGGAATCCCATGTTGACCGCAGTATAGATGACCCTTCAGTTTTTGTTAAAACTAATGTGGAGGGCACTCAAAATTTGCTTGATCTGGCCCTGAAGTTTGGCGTTAAAAAATTTATACAAATCTCTACAGATGAGGTTTACGGCAGTCTGGGGGAAGAGGGTGAATTTACAGAGACAAGTCCTTTAAATCCTTCCAGTCCTTATTCCGCTTCTAAAGCAGCTGCTGACCTTTTAGTTCAATCATATGCTAAAACATATGATCTGCCGGTCAATATTACCCGATGTTCAAATAATTTTGGGCCCTATCAGTATCCAGAAAAATTAATTCCCCTTTTTATTATTAATGCTCTGCATGATAAAAAACTGCCTCTTTATGGTGATGGCAGCAATGTTCGGGACTGGATTTATGTTAAAGATCACTGTAAGGCAGTTGATCTGATAATGCGCAGGGGCAGAAAAGGAGAAATATATAATATTGGTGCCAATAATGAGAAAAGCAATCTGGAAATAACCAGAACTATACTTTCATTATTATCTAAATCAGAACTTTTAATTAAACATGTAGAAGATCGTCAGGGACATGATTATCGCTATGCAGTTGACAGCAGTAAAATTAAAAATGATCTGGATTGGGAAGCTGAATATGACTTTGAAAATTCTATTAGAAAAACTTTAAACTGGTATCTAGATCACAAAAAGTGGTGGCAGAAATTAATCTGATTTAGAATACTCTTAAATTTAGAAAGATATTTGTCTTTTGTAATTAAATCCTTGTTATTTAAGCTGATTAATAATATAATTAATAAAGAACATTAGTTAAAAACAGTATTTTTTAGATTATATTTTACAGACTATGAGAGGGTGTATTTATGCATATTGAAAGTCTAGAATATTTTCAGGAGATAGCAAAGGTGAAAAGTATTTCTAAAGTAGCAAACAATTCTCATATATCCCAGCCGGCTTTAAGTCAGCAGATACAAAAATTAGAAGATTCACTGGGAAAAGAGTTATTTATTCGCAGCAACAGAGGTGTTAAATTAACAGAGTCCGGTGAAATTGTATTAAAATACGCAGATAATATAATAAGAACCTATAATAAAATGCTTTCTGATTTAAATGATCAGGAGAGCAGAGAAATAAAAATTGAAGGGGAACATACAATTGCAACTTACTGTCTTCCCTGTGCAATTTTAAATATGAAGTTTAAATTTCCAAATCATAAATATAATCTGGTTGCTGCTTCCTCTGATAAGATAGAACAGGATGTTTCAAGTGATATCTGTGAAGTTGGTTTTACAACTCGTCCCGCTCAATCGGAAAATTTGCAGTCAGAAGAGGTAATTAATGAAAAAGTTGTGTTAATTTCTCCGCCGGCTTTTGATTTACCGGAAAAAGTTGAGTTAGAGGATGTTCTGAAATATAAATTTGTAATTTTAAAAGAGGACTGTATAATTAAAGAGAATTTTAAAGAGGCACTGGCAGATCTTGGGAGAAATTTTTCGGAAATAGAGGTTATCTCACAGCTGGATTCTACAGAAGCGATCAAAACTTTAGTTCGTAAAGGTTATGGGGTGGCTTTTGTACCATATAATGCGGTTAGAGATGAATTTAGTGCTAAGGAGATAAATGTTTCTCGAATTACTGATTATAATCTTGATTATGATATTTATATGATTAATAAAAAAGCAGAACTTCTATCAGATGATGTAAAAGATTTTATAGCAAACTTCAAAAAATTAGGTAAACATATTTGTTATTAGGAGCGGTTAATTTTTATGAGAAAGATAGTTTTTAATAAACCGTATATCAATGGAAATGAAAAAAATTATATAATAGATGCTTTAAATAGGGGCAGTATTAGTGGTGATGGTTATTATACAAAAAAGGTAACTCAATTTTTGGAAAATAAATTTGCATTAAATCAGGTTTTAATGACTACTTCAGCCACCCATGCCTTAGAAATGGCAGCTCAGTTGATTGGTTTAAAAGAAGGTGATGAGGTAATTATGCCTTCTTTTACTTTTAGTTCTACAGCAAATGCAGTGCTCAAAGAAGGAGCCAGACCTGTATTTGCTGAGGTCAGGAATGATACTTTTAATCTGGATCCAGCTGATTTTGAGGCTAAAATTAGTTCCAAAACTAAAGCTGTAATTCCGGTTCATTATGCCGGTCTCAGCTGTGAGATGGATCAGATTAATGAAATCGCAGCAGAAAATGATATTTTCATTATTGAAGATGCAGCTCATGCAGTTAATAGTTTTTATCAGGGCCGGGCAGCAGGATCTCTTGGAGATTTTGGCTGTTATAGTTTTCACGGCAGTAAAAATTTTGTCAGCGGTGAAGGTGGAGCTTTAATCATTAACTCTAAGCAGCAGCTGCTGTTCGAAAAAGCAGAGATCATCAGAGAAAAAGGAACTAATCGTTCTCGCTTTCTGCGGGGTGAAATTGATAAATACAGCTGGGTTGGAGAGGGTTCAAGTTATCTGCCTTCTGATCTTTTGATGGCTTTTTTATTGGGCCAGCTGGAAGAACTTGATTATATAACCGCCCAGCGAAAGAGGGTATTTAATTATTATCAGCAGCACTTAAAAAGCTATTTGGCTGAAGATTTTTTAGAGGTGCTGCCTGCTGTACCAGCTAACAGGCAGAATAATTATCATATTTATTATTTAAAATTTAAAAATAAAAAAATAAGGGATTTTGTTTTAAAAAAACTGAGAGAAAAAGGTATAGAGGCTGCTTTTCATTTTCAACCTCTTCATGCTTCAGCAATGGGTAAAAGGCTTGGTTACCAGGAAAAAGATCTGCAGCTGACAAAAAATATTGCTTCCACTATGCTGCGCTTACCAATTTATCCAGATTTATCAGAAAAAGACTTAAGATATATAATTAAAATTTTAAAAATGATTTTTGCTCAAATAAAGAATGCAGGTGTTTAGATAATGGCTGATTTAATTTCCATAGTTGTACCTGTTTACAGAGGAGAAAACTCTTTAGCAGAACTTTATTTGGAGATTAAAAAAGCTGCTGCTCTTAATGATTTTAAATTTGAATTGATTTTTATTGATGATCAGAGCCCGGATCGGAGTTTTCAAAAAATATTGGAGCTGCATAATCAGGACAGCAGAGTAAAAGGCATTCGTCTGGCTCAAAATTTTGGCCAGCAGAATGCTATTTTTTGCGGTTTTAATTATGCTGCTGGAGATTATATAGTTACAATGGATGATGACCTTCAGCACAGGCCTGAAGATATAGCTCTACTTTATCAGAAAATAAAAGAGGGTTATGATGTTGTTTATGCAATTCCTGAAGAGAGAGCGTATAGTTTTTATAGAAGGCTGGGCTCAAAATTAACTAACTGGCTTTTTGATTTAATTACTCCCAAAAATGATGAGATAAGAGTCAGCAGTTTTAGAATAATTACTGCGGAAATGCTAAAAAAAATAACTGCATCAGATAAATCTTTTATTTATCTTTCGGCAATTATTCTGAAAGAAAAACCTGAGATTGCCAATGTTTATACCAGACATAAAAAGCGAAAATATGGTCATTCAAATTATAATTTTTTTAAATTACTTAAATTATTTTTGAAACTTTATATTTATTATGGAAGACTGCCATTTTTGCCTTATTTGCGATCAGAAAAAGAACAGTACCTAATCAAGGAAAGTACTTTTGATGATTAATACTGGAGTTTATAAATTGTCTATAAAGTCTGATGAAAATTAATATACAGCAAGTTCAATAGAAAGAGGAGTCAGTTATGAGGTTATTAATTCTTGGCGGCGGCAGCGGTCAGCTCAGCTTAATTAAAAAAGCAAAAAAAATGGGATATGAGGTTGTTGTCTCTGATTATTATCCTGATGCTCCCGGCAAAAAAATTGCAGATTTTAGTTCTGAAAGCAGTACCTTTGATTTTGAGGCTAATCTTAAAACAGCCAGCAAATATAATGTAGATGGTGTTTTGACTGCCGGTACAGACCAGCCGGTTTACACTGCAGCTCGGGTAGTGGAGAGGCTGAACTTAAATCAATATATTTCAGTCAGGACAGCAGAAGCAGTGACCAACAAGAGAGTAATGAAAAACAAATTTTCAGCAGCTGAAATTCCAACAGTTAAATTTAAAATACTGGCTCAAGATTTCGCTGCTGAGAAACTTAAAGATTTTAAAAGACCTTTTGTTGTTAAGCCGCTGGACAGTCAGGGTCAGCGCGGAGTTTTTAAATTAAATTCTATTACTGAAATTAGAGAAAAATTTAACGAAGTTTTGTCATTTTCCAGAGAAGATGAAATTTTAGTGGAAGAATATTACAGTTCAGACGAAATAACAGTCAGCGGCTGGGTGGTAGATGGTAGAGCAAAAATTTTAACAGCAACTGATCGCCTTCGTTTTGAAGAAGATATGCATATTGGAATCTGTTCTTCTCATCTTTTTCCTTCTAAATATTTAAAAGATTATTTTAATAAAATTGAAAGATTAACTCAAAAAATCGTGAATAAATTTAAAATCGAAAAGGGAGCTATTTATTTTCAATTTTTAATAGGAGAGCAGGGAATTAAAGTTAATGAAATAGCCTGCAGAATAGGTGGGGCTTATGAAGGGGATTTCATGCCTGAGCTGACAGGAGTAGATATCTTAAAGCTGATGATAAATCTGGCGGCAGGACAGAAGCTTGATCTAAATGCTCTCAATGATTATTCAATTGAAGATAATTTTAAACATCTTTCCTCCCAGCTCTTTTTTGCTGGCCCTGGTAAAATAAAGGAAATTACCCCTATCTCTGAGCTTTTAAAACTCCCCGGTGTTTTAAAAATCGGTCTAAATTATGAGGTCGGAGATAGGATTTCAGAGATAGAGAATGCTACTGCCAGAGCCGGTTATTTTATTGTTCTGGCAGAAAACAAAAACGAGCTGCAGCAGAGAGTAACAGCAGTATATGATAATTTAAAAATCATTGGTCAGAACGGAAAAAATCTTGTCTTAAGAGATATTGGAGAGAATTTTTAATAAGAAGCCAGGAGTGGAATTATGAAAAAATTTGTTTCGATTATTATAATTTTAAGCTTAGGTCTTTTTTTAATAACTGCCTGTGAGAGAAGTGATCAGGACAGTAAAGAGAGTATTACAATTGCAGAACAGTATGGGCTGGCCTATGCTCCGGTACAGTTGATTAAAGAGCTTGAGCTTTTGGAAGAATCTGATCCAGATCTAAAAATTGAATGGAAGCAGTTGAGCAATACTACCTCTATTAGAGAATCAATGCTGGCTGGAAAGGTTGACATTGCATTTATGGCTATACCTCCTTTTTTGATAGCCAGGGATAAGGGAATGGAATGGAAAATAATTTCAGGACTTTCAGAAAGTCCGCTGGGATTAATGACTAACCGAGAATCTGTTAATTCTTTATCAGACTTCAGGGAAGAAGATAAAATTGCTCTACCCCAACCGGGAAGCATACAGCATATTCTGCTTTCTATGGCAGCTCAGAGGGAGTTTGGAGATCCTGGTAAATTTGATGAGCAGCTTCTAACAATGAGTCATCCGGATGCAATGAACGCCCTTTTAGCCGGCGGAGAAGTGAGTTCCCATTTTGCTTCAGCTCCTTATCTGTTTTTAGAAAGTAAAGAAGAAGGAATAAAAAAAATATTGAGTGGAAAAGACGCTTTTGGAGGAGACTTCACTTTTATTGTTGGAGTTAGTACAGAAAAATTTTATCAGCAGCAGTCTAAAAATTATCAGCTTTTTGCAGCGGCTCTTGAGGAGGCAATAAAATTTATGCAGCAAAATCCGGCTGAAGCTTCAGCTCTTCTGGCTGACAATTATGATCTGACAGAGGCAGAAATGATAGAATATTTAAACTGGCCGGGAATGATATTTACTTCCGAAATTAAGGGTTTGGAAGAATTTATAACTTTTATGACTGCAGAGGGTTATCTAAAGGAAAATAATTATCAGCCTGCTGAGCTTATTTTTGAAAAAAATAAAATGACAGATCTTGAGAAATCAGCTCCTGAGAAAGAAGCTGTTCGGAATGAAGAATAAAAACCGTCAGCGTCTAATCTGGACTGCAGTACTTGCTCTTATCTGGCAGCTGACAGCTCTGAGCGGTATTTTTTCAGAGATGATCTTTCCCGGTCTTGATCAAATCTTTCTGGCCTTAGTGGAATCTTTTAAAGATGGATCATTAATCAAACAGATTATTTTTTCTCTTTCAATTATTTTTCAGGGACTATTTTTAGCTACAGCAGCAGCTTTATTTTTAGCACTGCTGTCTTATTTTTCTGAGAGTGCTGCCGGTTTAATCGATACCTTAACAGCTCTGGCTCATCCACTGCCTGGAATTGCACTGATGCCTCTGATTTTAATCTGGTTTGGTTCCGGCAGAACAGCAATTTTAATCGTAATTATTCATTCAGTTTTATGGCCTTTAATTTTAAACTTAAGTACAGGTTTTAACTCTATACCTGATATTTATACTTTAATTGCTGAAAATTATCGCTTAAATAAATTAGAGTTTATGTTTAAAATTCTAATCCCGGCCTCACTTCCATATTTTATTTCTGGTTTAAAAATTGCCTGGGCCAGATCCTGGAGGGCTCTAATTAGTGCAGAAATGCTTTTTGGTGCTATTAACAGTTTGGGAGGTCTGGGCTGGTATATTTTTCAGAAGCGCGTCTTTTTTGATCTGCCGGGAGTATTTGCAGGGATTATTGTAATTATATTGATAGGGATAACAGTTGAGGACTTTATTTTCAAAAAACTGGAATCAAAAACAGTAAAAAAATGGGGTATGTTAAAATGAGCTCCTATTTAGAACTTAAGAATATCAAGAAAAGCTTTGAAACAGAAAAAGGCAGGAAAACAGCCTTAAAAGATATTAATCTGAGGATTAAAGAAAATGAATTTTTAACTATTTTAGGTCCATCAGGCTGCGGTAAATCAACCCTACTTAAGCTAACTGCTGGTTTTATTAAGCCGGATAGTGGTCAGATTTTAAAAAACGGAAGCTTAATTAAGGGGGCTGGCCTGGATAGAATTATGCTTTTTCAGGATTTTGAACAGCTTTTTCCCTGGCAGAAGGTAATTGATAATGTTATTTTTGCAGTTAAAGCTGCAGCTAAAAACAATAAACTTCAATTAACTGAGGCAGAAATTAAAGAAAAAGCTTTAAAATATTTAACTGAAGTTAAGCTTGAAAATTATCAGAATTATTATCCTCACCAGCTTTCAGGTGGAATGAAGCAGCGAGTTGCTTTAGCCAGAACCCTGGCTGCAGAAGGTGAAATTATGCTGATGGATGAGCCATTTGGCAGTGTGGACAGTCAAACCCGGCAGGAACTGCAGCAGCTATTAGCTCAGCTCTGGCAGGAAGAAGACAGGACAATTATTTTTGTAACTCATGATATCAGAGAAGCTGTTTTTCTTTCAGAAAGAATAGTGCTCATGAAAAATGAACCTGGAGAGATTATTGAATTAGTAGAGAATATACTGCCCTATCCCCGTCGATACAGCAGCAGAGAGTTTAATCAGCTTTTTCAACAGCTGCAGCTGCAGCTTCAGGATTAGGATTAACTCTGTAAATTTTAACTGACCAGTCCTGCTGATCAATTTCTCTAACAATTCTCATTCCATAAGTCGAATTGCTGAAGCTTTTAACCAGCTCAGTTTTTTGATTTAAAAACTCCTGCATTTCGGAATAATAGGGGTAAAGATTACCATAAATAATATTCCAGCTGGGTCTAGTTTTATAAATAAAGTCCATTTCTTCGGGATAAATTATATATTCAATTTTATTTTTTTCAATATACTCAGCAAAAGAGATGTTATTTTCTTCTAAATAAGCAAGATTTCTGTAATCAAAAAGGCTGCCATTTTTAAAATAGTAATCTGTATTTAAATTGGCCAGCACTCGGGCATCTTGAGGCACTATTTCTGAAATCTGCTGGAGATAGTCCTGATAATTATAGTGGCTGTCTTTAAAAATTGTAACCCCACTGTATAAACTTAAAATAATTGCAGTAATAATTATTATAGTTCCTGCTGACTTTAAGTTGAAATCTTTAATTAAATTAATAAAGAGCAGATAAGAGATAGGAAAAATAAAAATTATAGAAGTTTGATTATATCTGCCAATAAGTAGATAGCCTAAATTGACAGCAAAAAGACTCAAAAGTAAATATAAATTTATTTCATCTTTTTTAAAGAAAAATTTAATCAGAGAAAATATAGTTACAGCACTAAAAAATGAGAGCTGAAATTTAATCGGAGGTACATAATAAGTACCGCTAATTTGATAAAATAATTTAAGATAAAAAGCTTTTAAATTTTTAAATTTAATTAAAAATGAGTCGAGAACTCCTAAATTTGCTCCATAGCTGCTGTAATGGCTGATAAAATCAGGATCAAATTGAAAACTTAGATAAATAAAAAATAAAGCGATTAAAGCTAAAATCCCACCAAAGCTGAGATAATTTTTGAAATTAATTTCTTTGCTAAAAATCAAATTCCAGCTGTAGATTATAATAAACGGCATCGATATGATAAGGGCATTTGGGTGAAAGCCAATAGCTGAACCGAGAATTAAGGCCAGAGTTATATCAGATATAATTGAGTGGCCGTAATTAAAATTCAAATTAGAAGTATAGGTATTTTGATGGTCAATTTTTTTCAAAAAATAATAAAAGGCAGACAGCATAATTAAAATTAAAATACTTTCCTGGCGGGCCAAATGAGAGCTGTAAATAAAGTGAATATCAAAAGCAAGTATAATTAGAGCCCCCAGACTTAATTTCTTAGATTTAGTAATCAAATAAGAAATTTTGTAAAAAACAAACAGGCTCAGGCTTCCTGCAAGCAGAGAAATTAGACGAAAGCTGAAGATTTTGTAATCAAAAATTTTAATAAAGATAATCTGCAGCAGATGGAATAAAATTTTTACTGAATGGGGATGACGCGGCAGCAGATCAAAAAAACTTTCTGTACTGGCTAAATTTCCAGACTGCATAATCTGACGGGAGAGACCACTTAACCAGGCCTCATCTGAATGAATAAAAGGGAAATTTGTGAGAAAAAATAAATTTATAATAAAAAAGAGTAGAGTTAGCTGCCATGCTTTAATTTTATTGATTCTGTTTTTAAATGAAAAGTGCATAAAAAGTCTCCTTAATTAATTTTTATTTAAATTTATTATAGCATATAAATCTCTTTAATTTAAATATTCCGATTAAAGCACTTAAAATAAACAGCAAAACAGTGTTTTTTAAGCTTTCATTTGATAATTGAATGCACTATTAATAAATGTTATAACTATAAAGGCAAAATATGTTTTATAATATTAATAGAGATTGTTCCAATTTTAACAATATAAATTTGGAGGTGGAAAAATGAAAAAAACAGCAAAAGTATTATTTCTTTTACTGGCTTTTGCGATTATTCTTACAGGCTGTGAAGCAGATATTTCTGTTCCAGGGGAAGTGGGTCAGGATATAATAACAGCTGATGAAGCTTTAGAAATGATTGAAGAAGAAGAGGTAGTTGTAGTAGATACCCAAAAATCTGGTGATTTTAAAGATCAGCACTTAGACGGTGCAGTAAATATTGCCAGAAATGATATTACAACCTTTGGCCCTTATCCCAATATGCTGGCTGATGCGTCTAAAATAGAATCATCATTAGGAGATAATGGAATTTCCAATGAAAGCAAAGTATTAATCTATGATAATAATAATAATATGGATGCAGCCCGCCTGTGGTGGACAATGCTTGTTTATGGCCATGATACTGATAATATGAAAGTGATTAGTGGTGGTTTAAATGCTTTAGAAGAAGCTGGTGCTGATTTTGTTTCCGGTGATTATGAAGCTGAAGCTGAAGAATATGAAGCTTCCGAAAAGAATGAAGATTTAATTGCTACTAAAGATGATTTGCTGGATCAGGCAAATGAACCCAGTGAAGATGTCGTGATTTTAGATGTTAGAACTGATGACGAGGTTAGTGAAGGGATTATTCCCGGAGCTATTCACATTAATTATGTAGAAAATAATCAGGACAGTGGTGAATTTTATCCATCAAGCTATATTCAAAGATATTATCCAGATAATGAGATAACCCCTGATAAAGAAGTTGTTATGTACTGTGAGTCTTCTATTAGAGCTGCAAACAGTTTTCTAGCTTTACATAATGCAGGTTACAGAGACTTAAAACTTTATGATGGAGCCTGGGTTGAATGGTCATCTGATAGTGATACACCAAAAGAAATGCCAAGTGGTGCTCCTGAAGAGCCAAGTTCTCAGGATGGATCATAAAAGATACTTTGAATTTATATTATAAGTAAATAATAGAAGTTCTTGACTGAGGTCAGGAGCTTTTATTTGGAAAGTTTGTGAAAATATTCGATTGTATTGCATTTTTAAGATTTAATCAAATTAATTATTTACCAAAAAAATAAGGAGGAATAAGAATGAGAAAAAGAAGAATTTTATTTTCAATGGCATTAGTAGTAATGGCATTACTGATAGTTTCCAGTTCAGCACTTGCAGTTTCTGACACAGTAGAAGAGGCAGTTAATGGTTATTTTGCAGATCTTCCTGAAGGGAATGCTATAATTGATCAGCAGGATTTTATTGATCAAGTTAAAGAGGAAGATGATCTCTTTATTTTAGATATTAGGCAGGAAGAGGATTATGAAGAAGGTCATATAAAAGGAGCAGTGAACCTGCCCTGGGGACCGGAAGCAATTGCTGATAACCTTGACCGTTTACCTGAAGATGAAACAATTTATGTTTACTGTTATACAGCCCAGACAGCTAATCAAACAGCTGCATTACTAAACTTTGCTGGATTTGAAGCAAAATCAGTTATGCTCGGCTGGAATTTAGGAATCAGTAAAGTTGATGGTTATGAAGATGTTGTGGAAACAGAAGCAAATGAACTGGAAGGCGAAACTGATTATAAAGTTGACGAAGAAATTGAAGAAGCAATTGTAGATTATTATGCTGGTTTAGAAGATGTTGAAGACTCAATGTTTAAAAATTATATTATCAGTCCAGAAATGCTTAATACCTCAAAAGATTCAGTAAAGATTGTTTCAGTCAGACAGGCTCAGGATTATTCTGAAGGACATATTGAAAATGCAATAAACATTCCCTATGGTTCTGGCATGCAGGAATATTTTGGACAGCTGCCTGAGGATGAGAAATTAGTTGTTTATTGTTATACAGGCCAGACTGCAGGACAGGTAGTAGCAGGATTGAGAATGCTTGGTTATGATGCAGTATCTTTAAATGGAGGAATGGGAACTGAAGCTAATGAACCAAATGGCTGGTCCAACCAGGATTTTGAAGTAGTTAA
>JBKHDA010000041.1:0-17252 GCA_046541575.1 Halanaerobium sp.
CACCTTTACCACCCAACAGTGACTTCATTTCTTTTTTACCTTCTTCAAAGGCATAAACATATTTCTTCAACAAAACCCCTCCTTTTGTTAATTAAGATCATTTATAATATCAATAACTAAATTAGCTGCTTCTTCTACAGCCTTTTTAGTCATATCAATAACCGGACAACCTACTTTTCTCATTATTCTTTCTGCATATTCCAGCTCTTCGTAAATTTTTTCTATTGACACATAATCTACACTATTATCAAGTCCTAAGACCCTGATTCTTTCTCTTCTAATTTCTATTAAATCAGAAGGATCAATCATTAGCCCAATTATTTTTCTGCGTGGAACTTCAAACAATTCATCAGGTACTTTAGATCCTTTAACCAGCGGAATGTTAACTACTTTGTAGTTTTTATGGGCTAAATACATGCTTAAAGGAGTCTTAGATGAACGAGAAACTCCAATTAAGACTATATCAGCTTTTAAAATACCGCGGGGGTCTTTCCCATCATCATATTTTACAGCAAATTCTACAGCTTCTACTCTTTTAAAGTAGTCTTCATCAAGTTTGCGAATAACACCGGATTCTCTTGCCGGCTCTTTTTCTAAAAACTGGGTAAATGTATTTAAACAGGGTGCCATAACGTCAATATAAGGAACTTCTTTTTCTTCACATTTCTGGCGAAGATATTCTGAAATTTCCTTATTAACTATAGTGTAGACAAAAATTGAATTTTCAGAATTAAGATCTTTCATAATATCATCAATCTTAGTTTTGCTTTCTACATAGGGATATTTTTTTATTTCATAATCAGAATCCTCATATTGTTCTGCAGAAGCACGAGCTACCTGTTCTGCAGTATCTCCTACAGAATCTGACAATACATAGACTAAGAAATTTTTTATCATATAATCACCTTATCCTACAGAGCTTTTTTAAAAAAATTATTTCATAACTTTTAATACTATGTTTTACTACCACCACCTGTATTATATTTCTATTTTTTGAAAAATAAAACTTTATTTTTCGCAAAAAATTATGAAAATTTAAAATAAAGTAGTTTGATTATATATTTTACTGCTGCCATTGTTTGAGCTAAGGAATATCTTTTTGCAGTAGCTATTATTAAAATAATTCTTTAATTTAAACTTTCACACCTAAATAGTTTTCTCTTATAATATTTATTCTCTATTAATCAAAAAAATCCTTTATTAAAACAGGAAATTTTTTTCACTAACTCTTCATTTTATTACGAATGGTCGAGTTAGTATTAGGACATCGAGTCCTTCACACTAAATCTTCTTTTTATTACGAATGGTCGAGGCACAAATCTTTCTTCAATAGCAAATAGTTAGATTTGTGTTAGTAGATTGACTACGTCATAGTATTAGGACATCGAGTACATCTTGAGTTTATCAACTATAATCAGTCATTATATATTTTATTAAATGAGAAAAGATGCACCCCCTTAATTAAGAGGATGCATCTTAGAATTCTTTCTATTATTGAGTGTTATGGACTTACATCATACCGCCCATTCCACCCATTCCGCCCATGCCGCCCATTCCTCCGGGCATGCCACCGGGCATTCCGCCACCATTGCCGTCATCATCATCGTCACTGTTATCAGCGACCAGGCATTCAGTGGTTAAGAGCATGGAAGCAGCACTTGCAGCATTCTGTAAGGCAGAGCGTGTAACTTTAGCTGGATCAATAATACCAGCCTGAATCATATTTACATACTCACCTTTTAATGCATCAAAACCGATTCCTGCTTCTTTTTCTTTAACTCTCTCTACTACAACAGATCCTTCGTGACCTGAATTATTAGCAATCTGCTTAATTGGAGCTTCCAGAGCTTTGCGGACAATATCCACACCTGTTCCTTCATCTCCTTCTAAATTAAGATCATCAAGAGCAGACATAACTTCAAGATAAGTTGTTCCTCCACCTGCAACCAGACCTTCTTCTACGGCTGCTCTGGTAGCAGATAAAGCATCCTCAATTCTATGCTGCTTTTCTTTTAGCTCGGTTTCTGTTGCTGCACCAACCTGAATTACTGCAACACCACCTGCTAGTTTAGCTAATCTTTCCTGTAGCTTTTCTCTATCGAAATCAGAAGTTGTTGTTTCAATCTGTTTCTTAAGCTGTGAAATTCTATCCTGAATTTTCTCTTTATCTCCATTACCTTCAACAATAGTTGTATCGTCTTTAGTAATTGTTACTTTATGTGCCTGACCTAAATCATTAATGCTTGCATTTTCAAGCTTTAAGCCAAGATCTTCAGTGATTAGAGTACCACCAGTTAGAACTGCAATATCTTCTAACATTGCTTTGCGGCGGTCACCAAATCCAGGTGCTTTTACAGCTACACAGTTAAAGGTCCCACGAATCTTGTTAACTACTAATGTAGCCAGAGCTTCACCTTCAACTTCTTCGGAAATAATCATTAAGCTTTTACCGGACTGAGCAACCTGCTCTAATAATGGTAAAATATCCTGAATGCTGGAAATCTTCTTATCAGTAATTAAAATATATGGATCTTCTAAAGAAGCTTCCATTGTGTCAGTATCAGTTACCATGTATGGTGATAGGTATCCGCGATCAAACTGCATACCTTCTACAACTTCTAAGGAAGTTCCCATACTTTTTGATTCTTCTACTGAAATAACTCCATCCTGACCAACTTTTTCCATTGCTTCGGCAATCAAGTTACCAACTTCTTCGTCATTACCTGCAGAAATAGAAGCAATCTGAGAAACTGATTCTTTTCCTTCTACCGGCTTAGCAACTGAAGCAATTTCTTCAGTTAATTTTTCTACTGCCTTTTGAATACCTCTTTTTAGAAGCATTGGGTTGGCACCAGCTGCTACATTTTTGAATCCTTCTTTTAAAATTGATTCTGCTAATACTGTTGCAGTAGTTGTACCATCACCGGCAACATCATTAGTTTTAGTGGCCACCTCTTTTACTGCCTGGGCGCCCATATTTTCATAACGATCTTTAAGTTCTATCTCTTTGGCAATACTTACTCCATCATTAGTGATTGTAGGAGCACCAAAGCTCTTTTCTAAAAGTACATTACGTCCTTTAGGACCAAGTGTTACTTTAACTGCATTTGCTAAACGAGAAACTCCACTTTCTAACTTGCGGCGTGCATCTTCACCGAATTTTAATTGTTTTGGCATCTAAATCCCTCCTGTATAGTTAAAACTGAGTTATTTTTTAAGTAAAATCAAAAATTAAATGTTCAGATTTATTTAACAGTAAAATAAGTCAGCTTACATTATCTTATAATTTACTTATTCAATTACTGCTAAAACATCTTCAATCGAGAGAATAATATATTCTTCAGAATCAAGTTCCACCTTTGTTCCAGCATATTTATCAAAGACTACTGTGTCTCCTACAGCTACTTCTGCTTCTTCACCTTCTGGAGCAATATTTCTGCCTACAGCAATAATTTCTGCCTGCTGTGGTTTTTCATCTTTTTTGGCTGTATCAGGAAGTACAATTCCTCCCTTAGTTTTTTCTTCACCTTCATCTTTTTCTACATGTTTTACTACAACTCTGTCATTTAGTGGTTTAATACTCATTTAAAAATAACCCCCTTCTAATATTATATTCTTTTATAGTAATTAGCACTCATTTGAGGTGAGTGCTAATAAGCACTGTAATTATATTATCTAAGACAGGGGAGAAAATCAAATTATCTAAACAGCTATTAATTACTATATAGTGGTCTTAGAAGCTTTTAGAGTATATTAAGTCTCTTATTCTTTGAAAAACATTAAATATTATTCTAATGGACTGTAATCATATACTATAAAACTATTAAATCAAAATAGCCTCTGTTGAAAATTCGGCTTCTATTTGACTGTAATGTTTACCGAGCAGGTCATTACCATAAAAATCATAAATAATCTCCGGTAAAATTATACGTTTAATTTCTTTATTAATTACAGCTAATGTTTTTATAATATCCTGGTTTGTCAGCAGACCGGCTGCAACAATTGAGCCTCCAAAAAATTCGTTTTTTGTCTGCAGCAGTTCTAAATTGTCATTTAGTTTTAGATAGGGTTGCAAAAAATCTTTTAAAAAAATATAGGCTAGCTGTGAGCAGAGAATTATAGTTAATTGATCATTTTTCTCTTTTCTAGTTTCTCTTGCATAAGCTTCCAGCTTGCTTTTTTGAACAGAATTTAAATCATATGACATTATCAAACCGGAATCCTGATTCTTTTTCTTTCTGATAATTTGATAGCTTTTTTTATCTTGATTCAGAAATTCAAGCTCAGGGTTCTGAGCAGACTTGATTTTATAAAAAGCATCGACTCTGCTTTCAACCTTCTGCTGATTGACTTTAAGAATTACATCACCAGCTTTTAAACCTGCAGCATCTGCAGGTGAATTAGCCATTACCGCATTAACCTCTGCCTGCAGAGAAGAAAAATGCTGGGGCTCAATAACTATCGGATAAGAATATTCCTGTCTTTGTTTTTCAATATATGCAGCGAGTTTATGGTATTCTCCCTGCTCAAGAATTAGATTTTGCTCAGCATAACTGCTGAAACCGGGCATAAATACTCGCAGACTTTTAGGAGGATATTTTTCTAAAAAATCAAATGTTTCTTTTAAATATTCAAACCCCTGCTGATGATGCATCGATACTATACTTGCTTCAAAATCCAGCTGTTTTTCCTTTAATTCTGGCAGAAGTTTAAACACATTTTCGGGACGTGAATCATTCATTAAAAAAACCCGTTCCTCAGGAGCGGGGGCATTTAAAGAAATATTAAGTTCCAGCGGCTCTAATTTTTTTAAAAAATCTACCTGTTCCAGATTTAAAAATGAACCACTGGTAGTAATTTTAATTTCAATTTCAGGCCAGCGCTGACGCAGATAGTTAAGAATCTGATATATATCAGGATGGACAAATGGTTCTCCTTCTATTATTTTACTGGCTGATTCTCCAATAAAAACCGGCCGGTCTGGATTAAGAAATTCAATCATAGTTTCAATTAACTCAAAATCCAGGTGGCCATAACTGTAGGTTTCCACTTCAGGGGGGTTATTTTTATGGCTGCAGAAAATGCAGTTCAGCTTACAAATTGAAGTTATCGGCAGAATATTATCTTCTTTTACAGTTTTAAACAGTATTTCTTTTTTAGATCTTTTATTTATCAATTAAATCACCTACAATTTTAAAGATGGCTCAGCACTGATACTTAAAGGGGCAAAATCATGTTCAAGATACTGATAATAGGCAACTGCTCCAATCATGGCTGCATTATCAGTACAGAGTTCTAAGGAAGGATAATATAAATCTAAATCATATTTTTTTAATTTTTCTGTTATAACTTCTCTCAACCTCTGATTGGCTGCTACTCCTCCGGAAAGAACAACACTTTCAACATCATATTCCTCAACAGCCTGAATTAAATTAGAAGCCAGACTGTCAACAACAGCCTCCTGAAAACTGGCTGCAAGATCTTTTATATTAACCTCATTTCCCCGCTGTTTTTCATTGTTAACATAATTCATTACAGCTGTCTTTAAACCACTAAAGCTGAAATTATAGCTCTCACCAAGGTCAGCGCGAGGAAAATCTATAGCATTCCTATCCCCAGAAAGGGCTGCCTTTTCTACTGCCGGGCCACCAGGATAACCAAGTCCTATAAAACGAGAAATTTTATCAAAGGCTTCACCTGCAGCATCATCAATAGTTCTCCCCAGAATCTGATAGCCTCTTAAATCTTCAAAATATAATAAATCTGTATGGCCGCCAGATATTGTTAGACATAAAAGAGGTTTTTCTATCTCCGGATTATCAATAAAATTAGCATAAATATGACCGGCTATATGATTAACACCAATTAAGGGTATTTTTAAGGCAAGAGAAATAGTTTTTGCTGCAGTCAGGGTAACTAAGAGTCCTCCTACCAGGCCCGGACCATGAGTAGCAGCGACTGCATCTAAATCATTAAATTTAATACCTGCCTCTTCTAAAGCCTGGTCAATTACCGGCAGCAGCAGTTCCAGATGTCTGCGGGAGGCAATTTCCGGAACTACTCCACCAAATTTTTTGTGTAAATCAACCTGAGAGGAAACAACATTTGCTAATACCTCCAGTCCATTTTTATTGACTGAAGCTGCAGTCTCATCACAGGAACTCTCCAGTGCCAGGATATAAATATCATCATTTTTACTTTTTATCTTATCTTTATATTTCACTTTCTCCACTCCCATATTAATTGCTGCCGTATTTCTGCTGCCAGTTTATTTCTGCCTGAGCTTTTTTAAGATAAGCCGGCTTCAGCTGATAAATATAATCTTCCCGGCCTGACTCTATATAATCATGGCCCAGCCTTGCTAAAACTGCTGCTCTGGTGAAATTCTCTTCAGCTGCAGCCTGTTTAAGCAGAAAATTTTCCTGTTCTAAAATTTGCTGAACCTCAGCCGTCATCTCTCCAATAACTGTAATCTCTTTATCTTTATATTTACTCAATATAGCTGGTAGTTCATTAATACCCGTACTTGCTGCCTTGTATATTTTTTTTAAGAAAAATTCATTTTTTTCTTTATTTTTTTGATAGAAGGAATAATAAACTCTTTTTCGCCTGGCATCAAGCAGAGGTAATATGTAATCTCCATCAGCTCCAGCTGCCAGAATCTCCAGAGTAGAAATCCCCTTAACTGGAATCGAAAATATTCTTCCCAGCATTTTGGCTGTGGTGATCCCAATTCTTAAACCGGTAAATGAACCAGGACCAACTGCAACTGCAACCCCCTCTAAATCTTCAGCCTCAATATCTAAAAGTTCAAAAATTTGCTCCATTAGCGGCAGCAGTTTTTCACTGTGCTGTCTTTTTAAACTTAAATTATATTCTCCCTTAAGCTGGCCTGAATCCATTACAGCCAGCCCCAGAATATCTGTTGAACAATCAATTGCTAAAATTAACATTCTTGATTCAACCTTTCTATTAACAATCTGCTTTCTTTTCCTTCTCCACGAACAGTTATTTTTCTCTGCCCAGCAGATGTTTTTTCTATATTTATAAAAATAAAATCAGCCGGAATTAGAGGTAGAGCAAGTTCCGGCCATTCAATAAAGATCACTGCCTCCCTATTTAAATAATCTTCAAAACCAATCTCTAATAATTCTTCACTTCTGTCAAGGCGATAAAGATCCATGTGGATAATTTCGACTTCAGCCTGATACTCCTGAACCAGATTAAAGGTCGGACTTGTAACATCACCCTGATATCCCAGAGCAGATACTGCAGCCCTGGTAATTAATGTTTTTCCTGTACCAAGTTCACCCTTGAGTAAGATCAGAGCCGGAACTTCGATTAGTCCGGCTAATTGAACTCCGAATTTTTCGGTTTCAGCTGGTGATTCAGTAATTATTGAATAACTGCTCTCCATTTATTTCCCCAGCTCCTCTGAACGCTCAGCTGCTGCTTTAACAGCTCTAATAACAGCTGAGCGAAAAGCTTTGTCTTCCAATTCAGCAACTCCAGCAATTGTAGTTCCGGCAGGAGAACAGACCATATCCTTTAATTCAGCCGGATGTCTGCCCGAACTTAATGCCATCTCTGCCCCACCTTTAACAGTCTGGGCAGCCAGCTTAAGTGAAGTCTGACGGTCAAGACCTTTTAAAACTCCTGCATCAGCTAAAGCTTCAATAAATAGATAAACAAAGGCCGGTCCACTGCCGCTGAGTCCAGTAACTGCATCCATATCTTCTTCCCTGACCGCTGCAGTTTCTCCCAGAGAGTTAAATATTTTATCTATAAAAGCTTTCTCATCTGCTTCAACCTTTGGAGAATAATAAAGCACACTCATCCCTTCTGCAACCAGAGCAGGGGTATTGGGCATCACTCTTACTATTTTTGCATCAGACCCAAAATACTGTGAGAGCATCTCTGTCTTAACACCAGCTGCAATTGAAATAATGATTTTTGCAGCTGCATCATTTTTAATATCTTCTAAAACAAATTTAATTATCTGCGGCTTAACTGCCAGAATAATATAATCAGCTTCCCTGGCAGCTTTCTGATTATCAGCAGTGATATTTATTTCTGAAAACTGAGCTTCAAGTTCAAATTCTGGCTCAGAAAATTTTTTATCTGCTGCAATTATATTTTCAGCTTTAATTATATCCTGTTTTAAAATTCCACTTAAAATAGCCTGGCCCATATTACCCAGACCAATAATCGCTAATTTCATCTATAAGTCCTCCTCGGCTTACTCTCGAATCTGACCATCACCCATGATTATATATTTAGTAGTAGTTAATTCCTTAAGTCCCATTGGACCTCTGGCATGCAGTTTTTGAGTACTGATTCCGGTTTCAGCTCCCAGACCAAACTGACCTCCATCCGTAAAGCGGGTTGAAGCATTTACATAGACTGCTGCTGCATCAATATCATCTAAAAAGGACCGGGCAGTAGTGTAGTTCTCAGTAACTATAGCTTCCGAATGTTTGGTCCCATACTGATAAATATGCTCTACAGCTTCCTCATAATCATCTACAACTTTAACAGACATAATATAATCTAGATACTCGGTTGCATAATCTTCTTCTGTAGCTTCCTTGACTTTGGGCACAATTTTTTTAGTCCGTTCACAGCCTCTTAATTCTACATCACTTTCTGCAAAAATTCGGGCCATTTCCGGCAAAAATTCTTCGGCAATTTTCTGATCAACCAGCAGACTTTCAGCTGCATTGCAGACTGCAGGCCGAGAATATTTGGCATTAAACACGATTTTTTTAGCTTTGGTTAAATCTGCATCTTTATTGACATAAACATGGCAGTTTCCGACTCCTGTTTCAATTACAGGCACCTTAGATTCGCTTACTACTTTCTGAATCAGACCAGCTCCTCCTCGGGGAATTAAAACATCCAGATAGTCATTTAAAGTAAATAGAATATCTACTGCCTTCCGATCGGTGGTAGAAATAAGCTGTACAGACTCTTTGGGAAGTCCAGCTTCCTGCAGACCATCCTGAATAATATTAGTTAAAATTTGATTGGAGTTAAATGCATTTGAACCTCCACGCAGAATAACAGTATTACCAGATTTCAAGCAGAGACCTGCTACATCAACAGTAACATTGGGTCTGGCCTCATAAATAATTCCTATAACACCAAGAGGAACTCTAATTTTACCGATCTGAAGTCCATTTGGTCTTTTCCACATCTGAGGTACTTCTCCAATTGGATCCTCCTGAGCGGCAACCTCTCTCAAACCCTGAGCCATTCCTTCAATTCTGGCTTCAGTTAGCTTAAGGCGATCAAGCAGAGCCCGACTTAAATCATTATCTCTGCCCTTCTGCATATCTTTTTCGTTAATCTCTAAAATCTCATCCCGTCTTTCCAGCAGCTTATCGGCAATCAAATTTAAGGCTTTATTTTTTTCATTGGTACCGGCCTTTGCTAATTTGCGTGCCGCATTTTTAGCTGCTTCTGCCTGTGAAATTAATTCTTCTCTAATACTCATCTTTATCTCCTCCTATAACCATATTATCTCTGTGAATAACTTCGGTCTTATTAAAATATCCAAGAATTTTTTCAATGTCATTTGAATGAGCACCTTTAATTTTTTCGATCTCATCAGAGTTGTAATTAACAATTCCTTTTCCAATTTCCAGTCTGCCGTCATTAATAGTTACCAAATCACCGCTTTTAAATTCTCCTCTGACCTCAACAATGCCACCCGGAAGTAAACTCTTACCTCTTTTTACTAAAGCCTCTGCTGCTCCCTGATCAACTACTATTTCTCCCATTGGTGGTAGATTAAAGTTAAGCCACTGTTTCCTTTTGGAAAGTCTGTCTTTAGCTGTTAAAAAGGTTGTCCCCAGATCAAATTTATTATTTTCAGCCATTTCGACTATTTTAAGGAGAGAATTTTTTTCTTTTCCGGGGCCAATAATCATCACGACTCCAGAATTAACAGCAATTTTGGCAGCCTCAATTTTTGTTTCCATACCTCCTGTTCCAACCTGACTACCTTTACCACCGGCCATCTTTTCAATTTCAGCTGTTATATTTTCAACCCTGGAAATAAGTTCTGCATTATCATTTTCTCCATGAGGATTAGAATTATAAAGACCATCAACATCTGATAGGTTAACCAGCAAATCTGCTTCCACCAGACCTGCCACTCTAGCTGCCAGAGTATCATTATCTCCAACTTTTATCTCATTAGTTACAACTGTATCATTTTCATTAATCACCGGAATTACTCCATGATCAATTAGAGTTTTTAAAGTATTAAAAGCATTTAAATAACGATTTCTATTTTCCAGGTCACTTGAGGTCAGTAAAATCTGGGCACATTTTGCTCCATATTCCCTAAAAAACTTATTGTAAATACCAACCAAAAGACCCTGACCGACTGCTGCACAGGCCTGCTGTTCGGGAATAGATGCCGGCTTTTTGGCATAACCCAGCTCTCCCATACCTGCTGCTACTGCTCCAGAGCTGACAAGTATAATTTCTCTACCCTGATTTTTAAGATCGACAAGCTGTCTGCTTAAGGTATCTAACTGTGTAAAATTAAGTTTTCCACTTTGATTGCTTAAGGTACTGCTTCCCACCTTTACTACTATTCTCTTAAATTTCATTATATAATCATCCTGTCTTTAAATTAAAAATAGAAAATCACTTTTAATTATTATATCAAATTTGAACAAAGATAAAAAGGGAAATAACTGTTAAGCTAAACAGCCATCTCCCTTTTAATTTCTTCATTCACTTTTATTTGTCTATTTATGCCAGTTTTACTTTTAAGATTTTTGTCCCAGCTTTAACTTTTCCTTTTTTAAGAATTTCTAAATCTTTCACCTTTTCCATATTAGTGATAATAACTGGAGTTGCAATTGAAGGAGCATTTTCCCTGATGAAATCTAAATCCACTTCAACTAAGGGAGTCCCTACTTCAACTTTATCTCCATTTTTAACAAGCTTTTCAAAACCTTCTCCATCCAGTTTTACAGTATCTATACCAATATGCACTAAAACTTCCAAACCTTTTTCAGTTTGAATTCCAACTGCATGTCCGGTAGAAAAAATCTGAACAATTTCTCCGGCACAGGGAGATTTTATCACGTTTTCTTCAGGTGTAATAGCAAAACCATCTCCAAGCATTTTTTGAGCAAAAGCTTCATCCGGAACCTGCTTTAACTCAGTAACTTCTCCGGCAAAAGGTGAAGCTATAGATTCTTCTTTTTTATTAAATATGTTAAACATCCAATCTCCTCCTTTACTTTATTATAATATATTTCATTTTATTTTTACAATAATCATTAAAAGTAATTACATTATATCTTTAATTTTATCTTTTAAAGCATCAGATTCAGGTCCAAATACCACCTGAACACTGCTTCCGGATTTCATAACTCCAGATGCACCTAATCTGTTAAGTTCTTTTTCATCAATTACCGAATTATCTACAACTTCCAGCCTCAGCCTTGTTATACAGGCATCAACACTTTCTAAGTTTTCAGTACCTCCTAAAGCAGCAAGAACATCTGCAACCCGCTGATCTTTATCAACCGGAGCCACTTCTTCTGAATCAGAATCATCACTAACACGTCCTGGAGTCTCAAAATTAAAAAGTGGAATAGTAAAATAAAAGACTGTAAAATATAAAACAGCCATAATTGGACCAACAACAAGCCAGAACATTAAAGGATTACCCAGATTTGATAAACTTAAGGCATAATCAATTGCACTGGCAGAAAAAGTATAACCGATTCGAATATCAAAGAAATTAGTTAAAAGTCCAGAGATAAAACCTCCAACTACATGAAATAGATAAAGTGGTGGAGCCACAAAAATAAATGAAAACTCAATCGGTTCTGTAATTCCAGTTAAAAATGATGTAAGGGCAGCAGTTGTTAACATACCTAAAACCTTAACTTTATTTTTAGCTCTTAAATACATCGCCAGACAGGCAGAAGGAAGAGCAAATAACATTAAAGGAAATTCCGCTGCCATAAAACGGCCGGCACTGGGATCTCCAGCAAAAAACCTGGCTGTTTCTCCTCTAAGTACCTCACCTGCTTCAGTGGTAAAACGTCCAAACTCATATAAAAATGGTGGATAATAAACATGGTGTAAACCAACAGGAATTAAAGCTCTTTTTCCTGCTGCATATAAAGCCGGTCCAATTGGAGAATTCATAGCAAAACGTGCAAATTCATTAATTTGAATCTGAATCGGCGGCCAGATAAATGATAAAAGAACCCCTGCCAGCACTGATCCCACTGCTGTCACAATTGGCACCAGCCTTTTACCGGCAAAAAACCCTAAATATGGAGGCAGTTCAGTAGTATGAAATTTTTTATACATCTGAGCAGCTATAATACCTACAATAATACCCCCAAAAACACCGGTATTGATTGCTTCAATATTACCACCTGTCTGCTCAGAGATATTAATTATATCAGCCATAACTTTGATTACATTATCATAAACTGTAAAACCTACACCAGCTGCTAAAGCAGCAACTGCATCACCAGCAAAACCAATTGCAACACCAAGAGCAAAAATCAGTGGTAGATGCTCAAAAATAGCAATCCCACTATTAAACATAACCTCACCAACATCAGTTACAATTCCACTCTGTTCCTGCAGCAGTCTACCAATAGCAACTAAAACACCGGCTGCCGGTAAAACTGAAACAGGTGTCATTAATGCCTTACCAACTTTCTGTAACTTCTTAAAACCCTTCATTAAAAAATTCCTCCCTATTAAATAATTATGATTTAGATCAATATATATCAAAGCAAAAAAGCTGACCGGATAGAGAAGAGCCAGTAAAATTAACTCTCCTATCCAGTCAGCTTTTGCCTGATCCAACAGTAACACGCCGAACTATCTAATTAATATTAAATTTTTTATGATTCAAGATCTCTTTTCAATCTGTGCAGATGCAGGGCCAGATATCCTTTTTCAGATTCTGGTACCTGATAATCAAATTTCTTTTTTATTATTATAGCAAGTTTTTCTGCCAATTTAAAGGAAAAATTAAAATTTTCCTTAATATTATCTAAAAGTGGATTTGGATTTGAAGCCCCATTTTCTATTCTTTCCAGAGCAAAGCGCAGGTGATTAACTAAACGTGCATAGTTTAAACTTTCATAGGATAAATCCTCTCCCAACTCATTTTCCACCGCTGTAACCAGCTCTTTAATCAAAGAAGTATTTTTTAAAGTTTTGGAAATTCCACCTTCACATCTAGCACCGTGAATATGAAGAGTTATAAAACCTACTTCACTTTCGGGAATTTCAAGTTGAAAACGATCAGCAATCATTTTAACCGCTTTTTCTGCTACATTATATTCTTCATTATAAAGGGTTCTAGTTTCCACTAAAAAAGGGTTAGCAACCTCTATCCCATCTTTAATTCTTTTTAATGAAAAAGCTATATGATCAGCAAGTCCAATGCGTATATGCTGATTTAATTCCTCATTTAACTCTTCACTGGCCATAGCTATAATTTCCTCAGTTATTCCAATTACCTGACTATCTACTTCTTCTAATAACTGGATATAATTTTCTCTTTTTTCACCTTCAATTGGTGCAAATTCTTTCTCAATCTTAATTTCAGATTTAGAAACTTTGTCACCATTTTGTCGAGAAAATCCAACTCCTCTGCCTATAAAAATCAATTCTCTTTTAGAAGAAGTCTCTTCTGCCAGAATAACATTATTATTAAATATCTTCTTGATAACATATTTCTCAGCTGCAGCCATAAAAGCCCCCTCTAAAAAGTTAAAAATTTAAATGTTGCTGGCAAAGATCAGTATTTATAAATAAATTAAAAAAATCTAGCAAAAGATAAACTCTGCTCAACAAATTACAGGTATCCCTTCCTAGATTATGCCTGATTTAACAGTTACACTCTATAAACTATCCATTTCTTTAATCATAACAGTATTAGTGAACTTTTTCAAGTTCTTTTTTAAATAATTTAAAAATCGATTTAGTTGAATATTATTTACTACAAATTGATTTTTAGCTGCCATATTAACGATTAATTGAAATCGCCATCCGGCGATAACTGTGTCTTTTACCTCTTATTGTTTTAGATAATGTTAAAATATTTTCTGGTAAAGCTATACCTGAATAGCCTGCATCTCCAATATGCTGAATATCTGCTCCGGCCATTTTACTCATCAGTGCAATTTCTCTAATTGTTTCTTGATCTGCACTTTCTTGGGAGGTTCCAATGGCAGTCAGCGCCAGCTTGCCTCTATTATGAATTAATTTAATTATTTCCTTGAGAGAACTTAAATCAATTCCGGGTACAGTACCAACCGCAGGCAGCAAAATAATATCTGTTCCGGCTGAAATTAAAGAATCGATATATTTTGCAGCCAGATAATCTTCGTTTATCCCTGCCATATGCATTTTACCGGCAGTTATTATTATCTGATCACCAAAATTCTGGTCTGCAATTTTAACGGCCTCTATTATCGCCTGATTACTAACTCCAGCAGAAGGATTGCCTGTAAAGGTAACCATATTAAAACCGGCTTTGACAGCCTGTTCAATATTTTTTAATGATGATTTACGACCGGAACTTAATTCTACAAAATGATCAGATTTTAAATCATCTTCACTAACCGGCTCCAAATTTATACCTACAGGTCGCCCGCATAGTCTTTTTATCTCATTTACAATTTCCAGAGAGCTGCTCTTTTGAATATTTTTAAAATGGGGTTGATTGAGATCAAATAGATTTAAAAGTAAAATATCTGCCCCAAAAGCTGCTGCCACTTCAGCATTACTCAGATCTCTAAACAAAGATTCTTCTCCTATAACTTCAGAAACAATGGTTCTTCCCTCAGATAATTTTATTGACTGCAGTAATTCATCCTTATTATAATTTAATAATTCAGAGCTGCTCGAACTTAAAAGTCTTTTGACCATTTTAAATCCCTTCTTTCAATTTTAGAATTAACTCTTTAAATTTAAAGTTTATTAAAAATTTTTCAGCCGGAGCTTATAAACTCCGGCTGAATTAAATAATTAAAACTGATAACTTATCTTATCATTCCATCGACTTTAATTCTTTTTTGATTTCATCTGCAATCATTTCTGCCTTAGTTCCTACTACAACCTGGGCATTATTCTTATTTGCCTTTAAAACACCAGTTGCACCCAGAGTTTGTAATGTTTTTTCATCAATTTTAGAACTATCTTCAACCTCAAGTCGTAATCTGGTAATACAGGATTCTACACTCTTAATATTATCTTTACCACCAAGTGCTTCAATATAGGCTCTGGATTTATTTTTATCAGCTGAACTGGATTCAGATGAATCCTTTTTCTGCTGCTGTGTTTCAGGCATTACACTCATATCAGAACCGGCTGCCTCTGCTCCCAGTCGGCCTGGAGTAGGAATATCAAATTTTTGAATAGCTAAGCGGAATAAAAAATAATAAACTGCAAAAAATAAAATTCCTATTGGAATAATCATTATTGGCCTGGTTGCAAGTCCATAATTTAAGAAATAATCAATTGCTCCTGCAGAAAATCCGAAACCATGCTGAATTCCCAGTAGATAAGTAACTACCAGTGATAAGCCGGTCAATAAAGCATGGATAACATATAATGCTGGTGCAAGAAACATAAATGCAAATTCAATTGGCTCTGTTATTCCGGTTAAAAATGATGTCAAAGCTACACTTAAGAAGATACCAGAAACTGCTGCCTTGTTTTCTGGTTTAGCAGTATGATACATTGCCAGTGCGGCAGCAGGAAGTCCGAACATCATCATCGGGAAAAACCCGGACATGAAAAATCCAGCTGAAGGATCACCAGCAAAGAATCTTGAAAGATCACCTGTAACAACCTCTCCAGCTGCGTTTGTAAACTCACCAAATACAAACCAGATAAAACTGTTGAGAACATGATGCAGTCCAAGAGGAATTAATAAGCGATTTAAGAATCCATAGACAAATACTCCCACAGCACCAGCGTCAATTATCCACTGACCTGCAAGCTGAATAGCATCCTGAATTGGAGGCCAGATAAAGCCAAAAATACCGGCTAAAACAACAGCGGCAGCCCCGGTTGCAATTGGGACAAAACGGCGCCCCCCAAAAAATCCTAAAAAATCAGGTAATTTAATATCATGATAACGATTATAAAGAGCACCAGCAGTTAAACCACCGATAATACCTGCTAAAACTCCCATATTAATATCTGAATTAATAGCCTGAGTACCATTATTGATCACAAGATAGCCTACTGCACCTGCCAGACCGGCAGAACCTGAACTGTCATGAGCAATTCCAACTGCAACACCAATACCAAATAATAAGGCCAGATTATCAAAAATTGCAGAACCTGCAGCCATTATAAATGGAATATTAAAAACATCTTCAGCTCCGAGTCTGAGTAATAAGGCAGCAGCAGGTAAGACTGCGATTGGAAGCATTAGAGATTTACCAATACGCTGTAATTGAGAAAATACTTTTTTCAATTAAATCAACCTCCCTGTTATTTTGATTATATAAATTCAAATAACTTAAATTAAATCCCTCCTCTATAAAAAAATAGTCTGTTTATCAAAAAAGTTATTTCCCAAAAATTGATAATTTGAATTTTTAGAATATTAACTTTAGTTTAATTATACTTAACTAAAGTTTTGTTGTCAAGATAATCTATTATTTGCAGTAATTTCTATCAATAAGCAAAAAATCGTCCTGCTTGAAATTTCTACAGGACGACCTTTATAATTCAGTATTTAATTTAATCTTACTATTTTATTGGATGAGCTCTTTAATTTTTTGGTCTTGCTTTATATTTTGTGTGTAAAAGGTGATGTGATTCTCCACCTAATGGTTCTCCTAAGAACTCCTCATATAATTTAATAATCTGTGGATTTTCATGAGATTTTCTAACCTTACTGGCATCATCAATGCTTCCCAGACCCTGACCGCGTTTTTCTTTCTTTTCATTTGTAGCCGGACGGGGCTGACCACCACCACCAACACAACCGTGAGGACAGGCCATAATTTCAATGAAATCCAGGTCACATTCTCCCGCTCTAACTCTTTCCATTAATTTTTGAGCATTTGCAAATCCATTGGCTATACCAACTTTTACAACTCTATCTCCAATTTTTACCTCAGCTTTGTTAATACCTCTAAAACCTAAGTTCAACTTTTCCAGTGGTTCTCCCGTTAATTTTTCCTTAACAGATCTAACAGCAGCCTCAGCAACCCCACCTGTTGTAC
>JBKHDA010000042.1:0-16115 GCA_046541575.1 Halanaerobium sp.
AAAAACCAGTTTATTCGAGAATACTGCTTAAAATTAGTGGGGAGGCCCTTGCCGGAGATAACGGTTATGGTATTGATCCAGAAATGATCAAAAAAATTGCTGCAGAAATAAGTGATGTTGTTAAAACTACAAATGTTGAGATGGCAGTTGTAGTTGGTGGAGGCAATATTTTTAGAGGTATTGCAGGAAGTGCAAAAGGTATGGACAGAGGAACAGCAGATTATATGGGTATGCTGGCAACAGTAATTAATGCTTTAGCCTTACAGGATGCTATTGAGAAATTTGAAATTGAAACTCGTGTCCAGTCAGCAATCGAGATGCGCCAGATAGCTGAACCCTATATTCGTCGTCGGGCAATCAGACATTTAGAAAAGGGAAGAGTGGTTATTTTTGCTGCTGGTACGGGAAATCCATTTTTCTCAACTGACACTACTGCTGCCCTGAGAGCTGCTGAAATTTCAGCAGATGTTATTTTAATGGCTAAAAACGTTGATGGGATCTATGATTCAGATCCTGCTGTCAATGAAGATGCCCAGAAACATGAAAGTTTATCCTATATTGATTTATTAAACAATTCTTTAAGAGTTATGGATTTTACAGCTGTATCACTCTGTATGGATAATAAGATTCCTCTAAAAGTTTTTGCAGTTAAAAAAGAAGGTAATATTAAGCGGGTATTACTTGGCGATAATATTGGAACTTCTGTTAGTTAATAATCAGATCTGAGGAGGCCAAATATATGTTTAGAGAAGTGATGAAAGAAACAGAAAAAAAAATGGAGAAGACACTTGATAAAACTAAAGAAGATTTAAACACTATTCGTACTGGAAGAGCCAGACCTTCACTTGTAGAAAATATTAAGGCAAATAATTATGGTGTTGCTACCCCGATTCAGCAGATGGCAAAAGTTTTTGCACCAGAAGCAAGACAGATTGTGATTGAACCCTGGGATAAAAATAATATAGAAGCCATAGAAAAAGCTATTATGCAGGAAAATTTAGGTTTAAACCCCAGTAATGATGGTAGTGTAATTAGAATCAACATTCCACAATTAACAGAAGAAAGAAGAAAAGAACTGGTTAAAATACTGCATGAAAAAGCAGAAAAAGGTAGAATTGCTATTCGTGCTATTAGAAGAGATGCTAATGAAGAGCTTGAAATGTTAGAAGACGAAGGAGAAATTTCTGAAGATAATATGCACCGGGGTCTTGATAATGTTCAGGAATTGACTGATGAATATATAGGTAAGCTTGACGATATTGTTGAGAAAAAAGAAGAAGAGATTATGGAAGTTTAGGTATGATTTTTACCGAACTTTTAGCTTCTCCACTCCTTCAAGCAGAAAAATATTTTGAAAAAAAGCAGCTTAGTTATAAGTTAAAAGAAATTAAACCTCCATTTGCAAACAAATCAAATTTAAAAAATGGCGGAACTAAAAGAGTTTTAAAAATTGAGAAAGAAAAAGATTATTATTTAATAACCTGGTCTTTTCAATATAACAGCTAATTCATACCCCCTTTTTTAGGGGGTAATTAATTAATTGGAAGGGATGATCTAATGAATACCCCCCAAAATATTGCAATAATTATGGATGGAAATGGCCGCTGGGCACTACAGAGAAACAAAAAAAGAAGTATCGGCCATAAAGAGGGTGTAAAAACTTTAAAGAAAATAGTTAAGGCGGCAGCAGATTTAAATATTGATTCACTTACTGTCTATGCCTTTTCTACTGAAAATTGGAAAAGACCAAAAGCAGAGGTTGATTTTCTTTTAACCTTAATGAAGAGAACTATGCGCAATGAACTGGATGAACTTCTGGAAAATGGCGTAAAGGTTAATTTTTTGGGAAGAAAAAATGCACTATCTTCAAATCTGATAAAAGAAATTAATTATATTGAAGAAAAATCAGCTCAAAACACTAAATTAACTTTAAATATTGCTTTTAATTATGGCGGCCGGGCAGAAATTGTTGACGCTGCCAGAAAAATAGCTGAAGATTATAAAAATGGAGAAATTGAAATAAATTCCTTTACTGAAGACGATTTTGTCAGATATTTATATCAGGAAGAATTACAGAATATAGAATTATTAATCAGAACCGGTGGAGATCTACGTTTGAGTAATTTTTTACTCTGGCAGTCAGCTTATGCTGAATTATATTTTACAGATAAATTCTGGCCTGATTTTAGTAAAGAAGACTTAATCAAAGCTTTGGAAGAATTTAAAAATAGAGAGAGGAAATTTGGCGGCTTAAATGGTAGTGATAGTGATGCTTAAAAAAAGAGTGATTAGTGCAATTATAGGTATTTTATTATTAATATTTTTAGTTTTTTCTGGTTCACTGCCGTTTTTTTTAACAGTTAGTATTATAACAATTCTAGCAGTCAGAGAATACAGCCGCATGCTGGATATAAAATCCAATTTACTGCGGTTTCTGCTTTCATTATCTTCTGTGCTTATAGTTTTTAATGTTTATTTGCTTTCTAATAATTTTATTTTTTTACCATATGGCCTTATATTTTTTATTATCATTTTTAGTCTTTACATTTATAATTTATATAATTATGAAGAAGAAAAATTTATTAAAAACTTAAGTTATCAGATGTTTTCAATTATTTATATTGGTGGCGGCCTATCCTTTGCTATATTTTTAAGAGATATCAGTCAGGAACCATTCGTAAATACCAGTGCTTTATGGCTGGTTCTAATAGCTACCTGGCTTACAGATACCGGAGCCTACTTTGTTGGTAAAAAATTTGGTAAAAAAGCTATGGCTCCTGTTATAAGTCCCAACAAAACAATTGCCGGTGCAGTTGGTGGTATTTTAATAACAGCAATTTTTATTATTTTGACTGCCTTATTTTTTGAAGTGTTAAATATTTATTATTTTATTTTTGCATTTTCATTCCCTGCTGTGGCAATTATGGGGGACTTATTTGAATCATGTATAAAAAGAAGTTTTGGTGTAAAAGATACGGGTACAATTATTCCCGGTCATGGTGGAATACTTGACCGTTTTGATAGTTTTATTTTCACTGCCCCTTTTACATACTATTTTATAATTTTATTACTGGGGTGAATTAAATGACAATAGATAAATGGTATGTCAAATATCTTTTAATGTTTTTGTTTTTATTGTTAAGTTTAGTCGTCTTAGAGCATGTTTTTATTTATTTTACCCCGTTTATCATTGCAGCCGTGATTGCAAGTTTAATCAATCCGGTAGTAGATTATTTAGATAAAAAGATTCCAATTCACCGGGGATTTATTGTAATTACTGTTCTTATTCTTGTAGTAGTAATTCTGGTGACAATAATCATCATCGGTGGAGCACAGGGTTATCTAGAATTAAATAGACTGCTCCGTAATCTGCCCGATTACCGCTCAATTGATTCTCAGCTTGAATGGTTATCAGAGCAGAACCAGCAGCTTGAAACCTTTATGGAAAATTGGGAAATTTCTCCTGCTGTTAAGGATGCAATCAACAGCAACCTTCAGCTTATATATAATGGTATAAGAGATGCTTTAATTTCTATAATTAATTCAACTCTGGAATTTTTAACAAAGTTACCCAGTATGTTTATCATCCTTTTTATAGCCTTTATCGCAACTTTTTTTATCAGCAGAGATCGGGATCATATAAAAACATTTCTGGTTAATATTTTTCCGGAGGAAGTACAGCCTAAAATTGCCAATGTTTTTACTCAGTTAAATCGTTCTGCAGTTGGATATATTAGAGCGATGCTGATTTTAATTAGTATTAGTGGTATAATAGCTGGAACAGGAGTTAAATTGATGGGCAATCAGTATGCCTTAATTGTTGGAACTGCAGCTGCAGTGCTTGATTTGATTCCTATTATTGGTCCGGCCTTATTATTTTACCCCTGGATAGTTATGGCAGTAATTTTCGGCAATTTTTCTCAGGCCTTTTCGCTTTTTATTTTACATCTTTTTTTAGCAGGTGTTCGATCAGCTTCTGAGGGTAAAATAATGGGGAAAAATCTTGGTCTGCATCCGCTGGCAACAATGATAGCTCTTTTTTCTGGATATCGAATTTTAGGAACTATAGGTTTTGTGGTTGGACCAACATTTTTAGTTATTATCAAAGCTATCGTTGACTCGGATTTGATTGATATAAAACAATAACTTAATTAAAATAGAAGTATTTTGAGGTGGAAAATATGAAAGAAATAACAATTCTTGGTTCTACAGGATCTATTGGAACCCAGACTTTAGAAGTTATAGATAATTTAAATAACTGGCAGGTTAAGGCTTTAACTGCCTATCAAAATATTGATTTACTTTCTGAACAGATTGAAAAATACAAACCCAAATTTGCAGTAGTAGTTGAAAAAAAGGCTGCTGCTGAACTGAAATCTAGATTAAAAAATAAAAAAACAGAAGTATTAAGCGGAAAAGACAGCTTAAAGACTGCTGCAGCAGAAAATGTTGATCTCTTATTAAATGCAGTTGTTGGTTTTGCAGGTCTTGAACCTTCAGCAGCAGCTGCTGAAGCCGGCAATGATATTGCTCTGGCAAATAAGGAAAGTCTGGTGAGTGGTGGACCTGTTTTAACAGAACTGGTTAGAAAAAATGATGTTAAACTGCTGCCGGTAGATAGTGAGCATAATGCTATTTTTCAGCTTTTAAAAGGTCATGAGCAGGAACTGGACGAAATAATTTTAACTGCTTCTGGTGGACCTTTCTTTTCTTATTCAAGAGATGAACTAAATGAAGTATCGGTTGAGGACGCCCTAAATCATCCTAACTGGGAAATGGGGAGCAAAATAACAATTGATTCTGCTTCACTAATGAATAAAGGACTGGAAGTAATTGAAGCTCACTGGTTATTTGATTGTGCCTATGATGATATTAAGGTGCTTGTTCATCCTCAAAGCATTGTTCATTCTATGATCAGACTTGTTGATGGAACTATACTGGCTGAAATGGGACCGGCAGATATGAAAATACCAATTCAGTACTGTATGACTTATCCCGCAAGAGTAGAATCTGCTGGGAAAAATTTAGATCTGAGTCAGATTTCTGCTTTAGAATTTTTTCAGGCTGACACTGATAAATTTCCTAATTTAAAATATGCTTATACTGCCGGTAAAGCTGGAGGAACTTTTCCAGCTGTTTTAAATGCAGCCAATGAGGTTGCAGTTTATTCATTTTTAAAAGGAGAAATCCCATTTTTAGCTATGAGCCGTGTAGTAGCTTCTGTATTAGATCAGCACCAAAATACTTCTGATCCTAATTTAGAGGTTATTTTAAACTCAGATGAGGAAGCACGACGCTTAGCTGCGGAGGTTATTAGAGAATGGTTTTAACTATTGTTTCATTTATAATTGTTTTAGGTATTTTAGTTTTCATACATGAATTTGGACATTATATTACTGCAAAAAAATCAGACATCATGGTATCTGAATTTGCTCTTGGTTTTGGACCTAAATTACTTTCGAAAAAAGTTGGAGAAACAGTATATTCGATTAGAGCAATTCCCCTCGGTGGATTCTGCAATATGGTTGGAGAATTTCCAGCTGATGATTCAATGTCAGAAAAAGAATTAGAAGTTTATGATCAGGCAAAGGAAAATGGGAGACTTTTTAATCAAAAATCTACTTTTAAGCGCCTGGCAGTAATACTGATGGGACCTATTATGAACTTTTTACTGGCTGTTTTAATTTTTATTTTGGCCTTTGCAGTTTTTGGTGTGCCAACTTCTACAACAGAAGAAGCTGTACTTGGTGAAGTTATACCGGAACAGCCCGCTGCAGAAGCAGGCTTAAGGGCTAATGACCGGATACTTGAAATTAATGGACAGGAAATTAACAGTTGGGAAGAAATGTCAGGTCTGATTAGAGAAAATGCTGATCAGGAAATAACAATCCGCTATCAGCGTCAGGATGAGGAAAATACTATAAATTTAACTCCTGTCTTAAGTGAAGAAAGTGACCGTGGAGTAATTGGTATCTATCCTCAATTAATCAGAGAGGATGTTTCGGTTTTTAGGGCCTTTTCTCTGGGGATAGAACAGAGTTATCAAGTTTTTACAATGACAATAATGGGGTTTGTGCAGATGTTTAGAGAAAGCTCTGCAGAAGATATTGGTGGACCAATAATGATTGCTTCAATAATCGGTCAGGCTGCCAGAGTTGGGATTTTGAATGTATTAAACTGGACAGCCATTATCAGTATTAATTTAGGAATTATTAATCTGCTTCCTTTTCCGGCACTGGATGGAGGAAGAATTCTATTTATTTTTATAGAAATGATTAGAGGTAAGGCTGTAGATCCTCGCAAAGAAAGCTATGTGCACATGATTGGTTTTGCTATTTTAATGTTTTTAATGCTTTTTATTATTTATAATGATCTGATGCGGACCTTCTTTTAATTTTTAAATTGTTAAGCTAATCAGTGATAATTTACAGAGGTGAATTATGTATAATAGAAGAAAAACTAGAGTTGTTGATTTTGCTGAACAGCCGGTTGGTGGAGATGCTCCGGTTTCAGTTCAGTCAATGTGTAATACTAAAACTGAAAATATTGAAGCTACTGTCAACCAGATCAAAGAGTTGGAGGCAGTCGGCTGTGAGATAATCAGGGTGGCAGTGCCTGATCAGAAAGCGGCACAGGCTCTGTCCAAAATAAAAAAACAAATCAATATTCCTCTGGTAGCAGATATTCATTTTGACCACCAGCTGGCTTTAATGGCGGTTGAAAAAGGGGTTGATGCTCTGCGGATCAACCCCGGGAATATTGGCAGCAATCAAAAGGTTAAAGAAGTTGCTTTAGCCTGCAAAAAAAATAAAATACCGATTCGGGTTGGCAGCAACTCCGGTTCTTTAGAAAAAGAATTATTAGAAAAATACGGAGGGCCGACAGCTGAAGCAATGGTAGAGAGTGCTTTAAGAAATGTCAGGATTTTAGAAGAAAATAATTTTGAACAGATAGTTATTTCCCTGAAGTCAAGCCATATTCCGACAACTATTGCAGCCTATAAGCTGATGTCTAAAAAAGTTGATTATCCCTTCCACATTGGTATAACTGAATCCGGTACTCCCTGGCGGGGAACAATTAAATCAGCTGCCGGAATTGCTTCACTTTTAACACAGGGTTTTGGTGATACTCTGAGGGTTTCTCTAACCGGGGATCCGGTAGAAGAAGTCAGAGTAGGCTGGCAGATTTTAAAATCTTTAGAGCTCAGACAAAAGGGAGTTGAAATTATTTCCTGCCCAACCTGCGGTCGGACCAATATTGATTTAATTGCTCTGGCAGAAAAAGTGGAAAAAGAGCTGCTGAAAATAGATAAAGATATTACAGTGGCAGTTATGGGCTGTGCTGTTAATGGTCCGGGAGAAGCTAAAGAAGCTGATATTGGAGTTGCTGGGGGAATTGAAGAAGGCTTGATTTTTAAGGCTGGTGAAATTATAAAAAAAGTAAAAGAAGATCAGCTTTTAGAGGAATTAATGAGAGAAATCAAAAAATTATAGAGAACAAAATGTCCTTCGGACATCTGTAATACATTAAGGTTATATTTTGTTGATAGCGGAAATTATGAAACCGAAAATGTTATCCCCAACAAACCATTAGGTATAATTTCCTAGCTAATAAGAAAATACTTTAAGCAGTTAAAAAAATTAATATTTATGGATTAGAAATAGGAGTGGTTTAGAATGCGTATGTCAAAATTATATTTACCAACTTTAAAAGAGGATCCAGCTGAAGCTGATGTAGTCAGCCATAAGCTGATGTTGAGGGCCGGGATGATGAGAAAACATTCGTCAGGTATTTATTCGTATCTCCCCTTAGGTTATAAGGTAATAAAAAAGATTGAGAAGATAACCAGAAAACATATGGATAATAGTGAGGCCCAGGAGGTTCTGCTGCCTGTTATGCAGACTTCTGAAATCTGGAAAGATTCCAGGCGCTGGGATAAATTTGGACCGTTAATGATTAAATTTTTGGACCGCAAAAATCGAGAATACTGTCTGGGTCCAACTCATGAGGAAGTTGTAACAGACCTTGTGCGGGATGAAGTTCGTTCCTACAAAGATTTACCATTAAATTTATATCAGATTCAGACTAAGGTTAGAGATGAAATCAGACCCCGCTTTGGAGTAATGCGCGGCCGTGAATTTATAATGAAAGATGCCTACAGCCTGGATATTGATTATCAGAGTTTAGATAAAAGTTATCAGGCGATGTATGATGCTTATGAGAGAATTTTTGCTGAATGTGGTCTGGAAGCTGTAGCTGTTGAGGCAGATACCGGTGCTATGGGTGGAAAAGACTCACACGAATTTATGGTGCTTGCTGATTCAGGAGAAGACGAGGTTGCTTTCTGCAGCAGCTGTGATTATGCAGCTAATGTAGAACGAGCTATTTCAAAAAAGACCGAGATTGACTTCGAAGTTGAAGCAGAAGCTGAAAAAATACATACTCCGGAAATAAAAACTATCAGTGAATTAGAGGAATATCTGGAGGTTCCGGCTGCTAAGATGATTAAAGCAGTTGCAATGATTGCTGATGGAGAGGCAGTACTGGCCTTAGTTTCCGGTGAAGATGAATTAAATGAAATTAAATTAACTAATTATCTGCAGGCAAATGAGCTTCGGGCTGCAGAAGATGAAGAATTTGCAGAGTTATTTAACAGTGTACCCGGTTTTATTGGACCTGTTGGCCTGGAAGGTGTTAGAGTAGTTGCTGATCAGCGCCTTAAAAATATGTCAGGAGCTATTGTTGGTGCTAATGAAAAAAATTATCACCTTAAAAACATCAAAACCGGCAGAGATTTTGAGGTAGAAGCATTTGCTGATCTGCGTTCAGTTAGAGGTGGAGAAAGATGCCCTAAATGTGATCAGGGTAAATTAAATATTAAAGATGGAATTGAGGTAGGTCATATTTTCAAATTAGGAACTAAATACAGTGAAAATATGGGAGCAAATTACCTTGATGAAAATGGAAAAGCACAGCCAATAGTGATGGGCAGTTATGGAATTGGAATTACCCGTCTGGTTGCTGCTGCTATTGAACAGAATAATGATCAGTACGGCATTAAGTGGCCTAAAGCAATTGCCCCCTATCAGATTATTATTCTTCCTTTAGGTAATGATGATCAGGTTGAGGAAAAATCAGAAGAAATCTATCAGTCTCTAAAAGCTGATGGCTGGGAAGTTTTGATTGATGACCGCAGCGAAAGAGCTGGAGTTAAGTTTAATGATTCAGAATTAATTGGAATTCCACTCCGCTTAACAATCGGTTCTCGTTCTCTGGAAAATGGAGTTGTGGAAGCAATGATTAGAGAAAACAACAATAAATTAGAAATAGAGTTGGAAAACTTAGAAGAAAAAGTTGAAGAATTATTTAAAGATATTTCTTAGAGTCCAGACAGCTGTTGAAAGGAGAATTTAATGACAAAGGCAGTCACAATAGCTCATAAGGATAATTTATATAAATATTTAATCTGTGATCAAAAAGAAAAAATTATTTACTGTATTACAGATCAGTCAAACTTAACCGATTTAGAAAAAAAATTAAAAGCAAAATTAAATTTAGAAAAAAGTGATTATCAGCTGCAGATAATTTCTGATCTAAGCTTAAAGGAAGAACTACTTTTAATCTGGCCGCAGATAATCAAAAATTTTGAGAGCTATTTTTCTTTCAGCAATAACTGGTTGAAAAGAGCACAATTATTTTTGGAAGATCAGGAGCTAAAAATTAAAGTTGAAACAAGAATGGCTCAAAAAAAATTGGCTCAGCCAAAGGTGATTAGCTTTTTAGAAAATAATATAGGCAGATATTTAACTAAGATAACAAAAATCAGTGTTCACAACGGTGATTTTTTGCCAGAGATCGAAGAAGAGACTGATCCCAATAAATTCAAACAGCGTTCAGAAAGAACTGCACCTCCCTCCCAAAACTATTCAAAGGGAAGTTCTAACTCAAAAAAAAGAAAAGTTAGGAAAAACAAAGAGCGTTACGGCAGGGTGATCAGAGGTAAAAAAACTCATGACCTGATAGAAATTGATACAGAAATTCCTTCAGTAATTGTAGAAGCTGATTTATTTGATATTGATGTTCGTCAAACCCGTAAGGGAAGTTATTTATATATCCTAAAAATAACAGATTATGATAGTTCGATTTCTGCAAAATGCTTTTGTGATGAAAAAGATGATTTTTTAGATAGTCTGAGTAAAGGACAGCATCTCAAGATAAGAGGAAAAGCAGCCTTTGATCCTTACAGCAAAGAGTGGGGTATTATATTTAATGATTTAAACCTTTTAGAAAAAGAAATGCGTCAGGATAAGGCGGAAACAAAAAGGGTTGAGCTGCATCTGCATACTCAAATGAGTGCTATGGATTCGGTTATAAATGTTAAGGATGTAGTTAAAAGAGCTGGAGATTGGGGGCATCAGGCACTTGCAATCACTGACCATGGAGTTGTACAGTCCTTTCCTGATGCCTATGCTGCCGGCGAAAAACATGGAGTTAAAATTATTTATGGTGTTGAAGCCTATTTAGTTGATGATGGAGAGCCGATTGTTAATAATCCCTTTTCCTCCGATTTAGATCAGACAGAATTTATTGTTTTTGATCTGGAGACAACGGGTTTAAATCCATCTCAGCACGAAATAATTGAGATTGGTGCTGTTAAATTTAAAGGTGGAGAAATAGTTGGCCAATTTAAATCTTTTATCAATCCGGATGTTAAAATACCTGCTAAGATTACTGAGATTACAGGTATCAATGATCGAATGGTCAAAGATGCTCCCGGTTTAGAAGAGGTTATTCGTGATTTTATAGAATTTGCAGGTGAGGGAGTTCTGGTTGCTCATAATGCTGATTTTGATTATGGTTTTATTAGAACAGCACTTGAGAATTTAGAGATAGATAAAGATGATTATACCGTCCTGGATACTCTGGGGCTGGCGCGAGCCTTAGTTAAAGACAGTAAAAACCATAAGCTGAATACACTGACTGAATATTTTGGGGTTGAGCTGGAAAATCACCACCGGGCTCTGGATGATGCTGCTGCAACAGCTGAAGTTCTTTCAAATCTACTTGAAATCATCAAAAAAGATGGCTCTCAGAATTTAAATCAGATAAATAATTACATCTCTAAAATAGACTGGAAGGATTTAAGACCTTTCCATGCTGTAATTCTTGCTAAAAACAAAAAGGGTTTAAAAAATCTATATAAATTAATTTCTATCTCCCATTTAAATAATTTTTATAAAAAACCGCGAATTTTAAAGAGTGTGCTTTTACAGCATCGAGAAGGTCTAATTATCGGTTCAGCCTGTGAGGCGGGACAGATCTATAAGGCTTTTGTTAATAATAAACCGCGCGGGGAAATTAAAAAAATAGCAAAACTTTATGATTACCTTGAACTACAGCCTCTGGGTAATAATCAGTTTTTAATTCCGGATAAGGTAAATTCTAAAGAGGATTTAAAAGAGATTAATAAAAAGATCTATCAGCTGGGTCAGGAACTTGACAAACCGGTTGTCGCTACTACAGATGCCCACTTTTTAGATCCAAAAGACAGTATTTTTAGAGAAATTTTACAGACAGGTCAGGGGTTTAATGATGCTGATCAGCAGCCTCCAATTTATTATAGAACTACAGAGGAGATGCTGGAGGAATTTGCTTATTTTGGTCAGGAAACTGCCGCAGAAATTGTAGTAGATAACCCAAATCAGATTGCAGATCAGATTGAAAAAATAAAGCCGATACCAGATGGTCTCTATACACCTGAGATTGAAGGTGCGGAAGAGGAAATTCGTAAGATGTCCTATGAGAGGGCACATGAGTTTTACGGAGAGAAGCTGCCGCAGCTGGTAATTGACAGGCTGGAAAAAGAACTGTCTTCAATTATTGAAAATGGTTTTGCGGTGATTTATCTAATTGCTCATAAACTTGTTAAGAAATCTCTAGAAGATGGTTATCTAGTTGGTTCCAGGGGTTCTGTAGGTTCCTCTTTTGTAGCGACAATGACTGAGATTACAGAGGTTAATCCACTACCTCCTCATTACCGCTGCCCCCAGTGTTCCAAACACGAGTTTATTACTGATGGTTCAATTGGTACTGGAGTGGATTTACCTGATAAAGTCTGCCCTGAGTGTAGAACTGAATATATTAAAG
Organism: Halanaerobium sp.; assembly: GCA_046541575.1. GTDB lineage: Bacteria > Bacillota > Halanaerobiia > Halanaerobiales > Halanaerobiaceae > Halanaerobium. The sequence goes on from JBKHDA010000042.1 coordinate 12,148, forward strand.
ACGGCTTTGATATTCCTTTTGAAGTTTTTATGGGCTTTAAAGGAGACAAAGTTCCTGATATAGATTTAAACTTTTCAGGTGAATATCAGGGTAAAATTCATAAATATACTGAGGAATTTTTCGGTAGAGATTATGTTTATAAAGCTGGTACAATTTCTACAATTGCAGATCGGACGGCATTTGGTTTTGTCAAAAACTATCTTGATGATAAAGGAATGGATGTAAAGAGGGCAGAAATAGATAGGCTGGTAGCCGGCTGTACGGGTGTCCGCAGAACAACAGGTCAGCATCCTGGTGGTTTAATGATTGTACCAAAAGCTAACAGTATTTTTGATTTCAGTCCAATTCAGCATCCAGCTAATGATCAGGATACAGATATCAGAACAACCCATTTTGACTATCATTCAATCAGTGGGCGAATCTTAAAACTTGATTTACTCGGCCATGATGATCCAACATCACTCAGACTGCTGCAGGATATGACGGGGATTGAGCCTAAAGAAATTCCACTTGATGATCCAGATACTATGAGCATTTTCTCCGGCACTGATATCCTGAATGTTGATCCGGAGCTGCTGGGAACTGATATTGGGACTCTCGGTATTCCTGAGTTTGGCACCTCATTTGTGCAGCAGATGCTCAGAGATACCAGACCAACTACCTTTGCAGAACTGGTTCGAATCAGTGGTCTTTCTCATGGAACTGATGTCTGGCTGAATAATGCTCAGAATTTAATTAGAAATGGTAAAGCTGAGCTGGCCGAAGTTATTTCAGTCCGTGATGACATTATGAACTATCTCCTGCAGCGCGGAGTGGAACCTTCAACAGCTTTCTGGATTATGGAGCATGTACGTAAAGGTAAGGGCTTAACTGAAGAGGAAGAACAGGAAATGCGGGATAATAATGTGCCAGATTGGTATATAGATTCCTGTAAGAAGATCAAATATATGTTTCCCAAAGCACATGCTGCAGCTTATGTAACAATGGCCTACAGAATTGCTTATTTTAAAGTTCATTATCCTGCTGCCTTTTATACATCTTATTTTTCCATTAAGGCAGATGATTTTGATGCACAGCTGGCCTGTAATGGTAAAGCAAAAGTGATTAACAAAATTGAAGAACTGGAGTCTTTGGGAAATGAAATGACTGCAAAAGAGAGTGGAACTCTCACAGTTTTAAGAATTGTACTGGAGGCAATGATGAGAGGGATTGAATTCCTGCCTGTGGATATTTACGAGTCTAAAGCAGACCGTTTTATTAAAAAAGATGAAAATAAACTCCTGGCTCCTCTGATTAGTTTACAGGGTTTAGGAGGAAGTGCTGCTGAAAGTGTTGTTCTGGAAAGACAAAAATCAGATTTCACCTCAATTGAGGAACTATCAAATAGAACTTCACTTACTTCTACAGTAATTGAAATCTTAAGAGAACACGGTTCTTTAGATGGTATGCCTGAGCGAAACCAATTATCTTTGTTTTAGCTTCGAGATGTTGGTACCGGGTACCTGGAAAATATTGGGGATTTACTATCAGGTTTACTTTATTTATTAATCCAACATTTTCCAGGTACCCGGTACCCTTTAAAAAACTTGCAAGTCTAAAAAAGCTGTGATAGAATTATAAAGGAAAGAGTTATGATAAATACTAATGTTGATTTTAGGAGTGGGGATGTCTTCCCACTCTTTTATTATAGTTTAAGCATAATTAAAAATATAAAAATTAAATATCTAAGAAAGAGGGGTGTTTTATTTGGGAAAAGTTGCTGAAACAGTGACAGATTTTGTGCTTCCAATTGCCCATAGTGAAGATTTAAATTTAATTGATGTTGAATTCTTAAAAGAAGGTAGTGACTGGATTTTAAGAATATTTTTAGAAAACAAAGATGGGGATTTAACTATAGAAGAATGCGAAAAGGTCAGCAGAGCTTTGAGTATTATTCTGGACGAAGAAGACCCAATAGATAAAAGTTATATTTTAGAAGTTTCTTCTCCTGGACTGGAAAGACCACTTAAAACTGAAGAGGATTTTGAGCGATTTAAAGGAGAATTAATTGCTGTAAAAACTTTTAAAAAAATTGATGGTGAAAAAGAATTTGTTGGAATTTTGAAGGATTTTGAAACTGACACTATTACTCTGCTGCTGAAAAATGATCAGGAAATTACTATAGATTATAATTTGGTGGCAAGAGCGAATTTGACTTTTGAAATTTAATATTGAGGGGGGAAAAATATGAATGTAGAATTCATTCAGGCCCTGGATGATATAGAAAAAGATAAAGGTATATCTAAGGATGTATTATTAGAGGCCATTGAAACAGCTTTAGTTTCTGCATATAAAAAAGATTTTGGTTCTAAAGATAATGTTAGAATTGAAATTTCTGCAGAAGCCGGAGAAGTTAAGGTCTATTCTCGTAAAGAGGTTGTAGAAGAAGTTGAAAATGAAAACAGCGAAATTTCTTTAACTGAAGCTGAGAGAATAGACAGCAAATATACTGTCGGAGATATTGTAGAAATTGAAGTAACTCCTGCTAATTTTGGCCGTATTGCTGCTCAGACTGCTAAACAGGTTGTAATGCAGAGGATTAGAGAGGCAGAAAGAGATGTAATCTTTGATCAATTTAAAGAAAAAGAAGATGAATTGATTACAGGTACTATCCAGCGCTTCCATAATGATAATATTTTAATTGATATGGGTAAAACAGAAGCTTTATTACCACCTTCTGAACAGATTGCTGGCGAAAAATATGAAATTGGGGAAAGAATAAAACTTTATGTGGTCGAGGTTAGCACTACTAATAAAGGGCCTCGAATTTTAGTTTCAAGGACCCATCCTGGTTTATTAAAAAGACTTTTTGAAATTGAGGTTCCGGAAATATTTCAGGGCCTTGTTGAAATCAAAGCCGTTGCCAGAGAAGCCGGCCAGCGTTCTAAAATGGCTGTTAGCAGTGATGAAAGTCAGGTTGATCCTGTGGGAGCCTGTGTAGGTCCTAAGGGAATGAGAGTTCAGGCAGTGGTAAACCAGCTTAATAATGAAAAAATTGATATAGTAAAATGGGATGAAGATCCAGAAGTATTTGTCGCAAATGCTTTAAATCCAGCTGAGGTAATCAGTGTTGATATTAATAAATCTGATAAAATTGCCAGAGTTGTAGTCCCTGATTTTCAGTTATCTTTAGCAATTGGTAAAGAAGGTCAGAATGCTCGTCTGGCAGCAAAATTAACCGGCTGGAAGGTTGATATTAAAAAGGAATCAGAAATAGAAGCTGAACCTGATAATATCGAAGAAATAGAAGAAAATGCTTCTGAACTGGCTGAAAGCTTAGAAAAATTTGATGAGCAGGAAGCTCAGGCAGAAGAATCTGAAGCAGAAGCTGAGCAAGATGCAGATAACAATTTAGCGGCTGAGGAAGAAGAAGCTGAAGAAGCAAATGAAAATTTAATTGATAAAATGTCGGATGACTTAGAAGAATTAGCAGAAGAAGACATTAAAAAGCTTGATTAAATAATATTTTAGTCTAATCAAAAATCTTAAGGAGGATTGAGATTGCAGAGTAGAAGTCCTATTCGTCAATGTGTAGGTTGTGGTGCCAGAAGAGACAAGATTGAACTTTTAAGAGTGGTTAATAATAAAGGAGAAATTTTAGTTGATCCAGGTGGGAGAACACCTGGTCGAGGTGCTTACCTCTGTCCTAATATGGATTGTTTGGATAAAGCAGTAGAAAAAGGCGCTTTGAAAAAGGCACTAAGGAAAGATATTTCTGATGAAATTTATGAAAAAATTTCGGAGGAGATCAAACATGATTAACTAACAGTAGAATATTTTGGAGGTGCAAGTATGGCAAAAATTAGAGTATACAATCTGGCCCATGAGCTGGATATGGATAGTAAAGAAGTAATTGAACTATTAAATGATCTTGATATTGAGGTATCAAGTCATATGAGTACAATAACTGATGAAACAGCAGAACTTGT
>JBKHDA010000043.1:0-15943 GCA_046541575.1 Halanaerobium sp.
CATACTTCTGTAAATATCTACTTTAAATCCGGCAGCCTGAAACTGTTTTAAAAACTTATCTAAATAAGAATTAAAAGATTTATCTCCAGCTGCCGGATTATATATTAATTTCACTTTTTTTGTCAGCATTTAATCATCTCCTAGTAAGCAATTTTATTATATCATAAATTACTTAATAAGAAAAAAGACTAATTTATAAGAATATCACCATATTCAGAATTAATTTTGATCTCATATTCTGCCTTTTCCCCCTGATATTGTAATTGACCGGGCTGATCATTATCAAGTTCAACAAAATCTGTTTCGATATTACCATGTTCTACTTTAAGATCATAATTATATAATTCATAATCTTTAAGTCCAGAAATTTCTAGATCAGCATACCAGAGTTCCAGATCTAAATCTTCAGTGTTAGTTAACTTAAAATCTCCATATTCCGAATTAGCTGTAATTTTCCCTTTAACATTACTAATATTAAAGCCTGTATATTTGCTGTTAAGATCAATATTTGCTGCTGAATTGATTTCTGCCCCTCCATAGCGGCTGTCAATCTGCAGCTCAGATTCTAAATTGTTGATTTTATTAAAGCCATATGAACTTTTTAAATAAAATTCTCCATCTATATTTCTAATATCATTTTCTGCATAAGCTGAATCCAAATCTAAAATGGAAGCAAGATTATAAATTTCTGCTTCTCCATAGTTTAAATCAACTGCCACTGCTTTTTCGATGTTTTTAATCAAGGTACTACCATAACGGTTGGCAGCATTTACTTCTGACTTTAAATCCTGGATCTTAAGCTCACCATATTTATTAGTTAATTTTGTCAACATCTTTTCCGGAATAGTAATTTGGTAATCTATTTCTACTATTTTTATCAGCTCCGGAGTTTCAGTCTGGCTGGTATTTAAAGTTACTTCTAAATTTTCACCATCAAGATTATAGATAATTTCCAGATCCTGAATAAACTCTTCTGCTTTTTCTTTGTTTGCTCCATGTACTTTAAGGGTATAATCAATATTTATCTCCTGCTCCTGGCTGCCGCTAAGCTGAATACTGCCAAAATCATTTTTTAAATTAAAACTTCTTATTTGCTCATTTTCATTTAAAAATTCTTCGTCCAATTTTAAACTGCCATCTTTTTCAGCTTTTATAGTATCCTGATTGTAGTTGTTCTGAAATAAATTGCTTTGCCCCCAGATAATTTCTTCAATTGATTCGGTAACAAAACCTTCAAATAAATTATTATCTGAGCGAACATATCTAATATCTACAATCATTACTAAAGTTAAAATAATTAATAGATAGGTGATTAATTTCTTTCTACTCATTTTATCCTCCTTTTAAACATCGACATCAGAAGCAATTAAACGGGAATTCAAAAAGAACAATCCCAGCATCATCAGTATAATTACCATAAAGGGAGCTGAACCAATATAAACTATAGATTCTGTCACTCCAGCCGGACTTTCCATCAAGACAGTGACCGGAAAATCAGGAAGCCAGTTAAATAAATAGTTTAAATAGCCTCCAATTCTAAAAATTATATAATGACTTAAGATAAAAACTAAAATACTAATTAAAAGTCGAAAGCGGTTATAAAAGGAAGCAATTATATAGGAAAACTGGGTAATTAAATATAATTGAACTCCTATAATTAAATAAGCTGCATAACTAAAAATCAGAAACTGCTCTGACATCTGTCTATTTATCATATTTGGTGCTTCATTCAATAATTGGGATATTAAATCCTGATTAAAATAAAGATTAGCAGTAATTAAGGCCAGACTTAAAAATAAATAATAAATAAATGCTGGTAAAAATTTAGCTAAATTTATTTCATAAGCTCTGCGGGGCAGAATTTTTAATAAATAAATAGTATTATTGATCCATTCATTTCTATAGGAAGTATAAGCCATAAAGACCATAATCAGCGGCAGAAAAAAGAGGGGGATAAAACCAAGCCCAAAACTTATTCCTGGCGGCCAGTGCTCTGTTCTGGTAATCAAAAACCATTCCCAGACTGCAGTGATCAGTATAGAAATTATGAATAAAATATTTAACTGTTTAACCTCTTTTTTAATTAATGATATTAAACTTCTCATTCAAATACCTCCCCAATTAATTCTCTGATCGATTTTCCTTTCTCCGCTCTTAGATTATCAGCATTTCCAGCAAGTAAAATTTCGCCTGCCTCCATAAAAATTACATGATCTAAAAATCTTTCCGCCTCAATTATCTCATGAGTTGCCAGAATAATACTCTGATTGGCAGAATCAAATTCGCCAATTAAACTTTTTAAAATCCTCTCCCGAGAAGCTGGATCTATTCCGGCCAGTGGTTCATCGAGAATTAGAATTTCTGCTGAGCGGCTTAAAACTAGGATTAGCTTAAATCGGGCAACCATTCCTTTAGAAAGATTACTAATTTTTTGTTCAACTTTGAGATTCATAAAATCAAGCAGTTCATTTGCTTTTTTAGTGGAAAAATCAGCAAATTGTTCTTCGTGAAATTTAATCATTTCTGATATCTTCATCCAGGAGTAAAGGTGATTAATCTCAGGCAGAAAGGCAATATCCTGCATTAAATGTCTTCCTTTCATTTTTCTGTTGATAGAAATCTGACCCTCATCTCTAACAATTAAACCGCTAATTATTTTTAAGAGAGTTGATTTTCCACTTCCATTTGGTCCAACAATTCCGGTTATCATACCTTCTGGTATTTTTAAATTTATTCCTTTAAGAGCCTGGACTCCGGGAAATTTCTTTTTTAAATTGCTGACTTCAATTATATTTTCACTCATTAAATTCCCTCCTTTTAAGATTAGCCTCAACTTTTTTTATTATATTTTCTTTTTCAAACCCAAGTGAAATCATTTCCTCTATAAATTTTACAACCGCTGTCTCAGCCATTTCTTTTTTGATTTCTTTCATAACCTGATCATCATCTCTGATAAATGTACCTCTACCTCTTTTGGTTTCTACAAGCCCCCGCTGTTCCATTTCTCTATATGCTCTCTGAACCGTATTTGGATTTACATCAATTTTTCGGGCCAGCTTTCGCTGTGAGGGCAGTTTAGCACCGGGTTTTAATTCACCTCTGACAATTTCTTTTTTTATTTCTTCAATAACCTGTTCGTAGATTGGATAGGCGGCATTAAAATCAATATCCATTTCCTTCCCCCTCTCGCCATTAATAGTGCATTAGTTGACTAGTACACTCATAGTATAAACCTATTCTTTTGATTTGTCAAGGTTTTTTTAAAAAAAAAGAGACCACCCTTAAATCAGGCAGTCTCTTACTGGTTTTTCTTTGTTTATTATATTTTAAAATCGATTGAGTTAATTAAGCTATCTCTTTAAAATATTGATCTACTTCTTTGAGAAGATCTATAATATCTAAATTCTGAGGGCACTGAGGCTCACACTGTCCACATTCAATACAGTTGCTAGCTCTTGCGGTTTCGTCCAGCTCAAAATATTCTTCTGCCATTTTTTCTCCTTTATCAAGCAGTTTAGCCTTATTGAATTTAAAGAAGTTTTCAGGAATATTTACATCTTCAGGACAGGGCAGACAGTATTCACAGCGAGTACAGGTAATTGGCCCTCTCATTTCTTCTGCTGCTTTTTCCATCATTTTAAATTCTGAATCACTTAAAAGGCCCACTTCAGATTCAGAAGCCGTCTGCAGATTTTCTTTAAGCTGCTGCATATTGCTCATTCCACTTAAAACTACTCCCGGCTCTTTTTGACTCCAGATCCAGTGCAGGGCCCATTCTACTGGAGTTCTCTCAGCATTTTCTGATTCAAATAATTCTTTTGCAGCTTGAGGCGGCTCCTGAGCCAGCCAGCCTCCGCGAATTGGCTCCATAATTACAACTCCGATTCCTTTCTGATAGGCTTTCTGCAGTCCGGCCTGACCTGCCTGATATTCAGTGTCCAAATAATTATACTGAATCTGACAAAAATCCCAGTCATGACTGTCAAGGATTGTATTAAATAACTGATTACTATCATGAAAAGAAAATCCAAGATATTCGATTTTACCCTCTTCTTTTTTCTTTTCTGCCCATTGAATAATGTCAAGCTCTTTAACTGTCTGCCAGTGGCCTTGATCTAAAGCATGGAGCAGATAAAAATCGATTTTTTCGACCTGTAATTTTTCCAGCTGCTTATTGAAAATTCTATCTAGATCTTCTTTTTCTTTACATTCCCAGATTGGCAGTTTAGTTGCCAGATAAACCTCTTCTCGGTATCCATCTTTTAAAGCTCTACCGACAAGCTTTTCGCTTTCTCCCTGATGATAGGGCCAGGCTGTATCAACATAATTAATTCCATTATCAATTCCATAACGAATCATCTTAACTGCTTTTTCTTCATCAATCTCAGCAGAATCATCATCAACTATTGGCAGACGCATTGCTCCAAATCCAAGTGCTGAAACTTCTACGTCAAGATCTCCCATTTTTCTATACTTCATTATAATATTAACCCCCAATTTAAATTGTTAAAATCACTAAAATGATTTAGTTTCTCTAATAATACTATTCAAGAGTTAAGATAAAAATCCTTTTAATTATAGCTGTGAATTAATTATTTTAAAAATATCCCGGCCGGAGACCGGGATAATTCTTTCACTATTTTTTATTTTTCTTCTACTTCTTCCTGATGTATTATTTTTCTTAGCCAGCTGACAAATTTATTTCTAATTTCATCAACAATATCATAGACCACAGGGATTATTATCAGAGTTAAGATAGTTGAAAATAAAAGGCCTCCAATCACTACAGTAGCCATCGGCTGCTGAGTTTCTGCTCCAGTACCAATTCCAACTGCCAGCGGCAGCATAGCCAGAACTGTTGTCAGGGTAGTCATTAAAATTGGACGCAGTCTGATTGGAGCAGCAGTTATTATTGCCTCTTTCCTTGCCATAGTTTCTTTGCGGTTGTTAATATAATCAATCATCACAATAGCATTATTTACAACAATTCCGACCAGCATTATGGCTCCAATCATGCCGTAAGTACTTAACGACATATCAGTAATAATTAGTGCTAAAACGGCTCCAACAACTGAGAGAGGAACAGTAAACATAATTACCAATGGATGTATTAATGATTCAAACTGAGCGGCCATAACCATATAAACCAGGAGAATAGCCAGACCACCAGCAATTCCTAGCTGAGAAAAACCCTGGTTCATATCCTCTGCCTCTCCACCATAAGTAACTGTATAATTGGTGGGAAGATTCAACTCTGAATCTATTATCTCCTCAACATCAGCCTGCACTTCTCCCAGTGAACGCTGATAAGTGTCAGCACTAACTGTTATCACTCGCTGTTGATTTTCACGTGCAATTGAAGAATATCCGCTTCCCGGACCAATATCTGCTAATTGAGATAATAAAACAGAAGATCCCTCAGAATCAAATAATTTTACATTTCTTAAATCATTAAGTGACTGTCTATTTTCATCAGCCAGCTGTAAATTAATATCTATTTCTTCTCCAGACTCAGTTAACTGGTCAACTGTGTTTCCTCTTACAGCCATATCAACATAAGAAATAATTTCATCCTCTGTATAATCATAATTTTTTAACTGCTCCCGATCAAAGTTTACATGTATTTCTGGATTGCCTTTTTCTAAAGAAAGGTCGGTATTTCTTACTCCTTCAACATCTGAGATTAGAGTTTCTGTGTCTTCTCCAAGTTCGAGCAGTGTATCCAGCTCAGGACCGTTAATTTTTATTTCAACCGCATTTCCACCTCCACCTCCACCTCCTCTCATCATGGAAGTCATAGGGGAAACATTAATAGCAGGACCAGCAATATCTGCTGTTCTATTTCTTATTTCTTCAGCTATTTCCGTAACTCCTCTATCTCTTTCAGAATTATCCACCAGTTCAATGGTAAAATCAGCACTACCGCTGTTTACCCTGCTGCTGATCAGATCAATCTCTTCGATATCCTGTATCTGATTATATAATTCCTCGGCTTTTTCATCAGTTCTCTCAATTATGGAATTATCTGGCATGGACATAGAAACTCTTATTGTACCCTGATCAGATTCAGGCATATATTCAGTTGTCAGAGGGATTATATCTCCAGCCAATCCGCCGGCAAAAGCCAGCAGCAGCACTAAAGTGGTTATTAAAATTTTGTATCTATTATTTAAGGCTCTTTTTAATAAATTTTTATAAAAAGTTATATATCTTTTATCTTTTTCATCATTTTGAATCACTTGTTTTTTATTAACTTTAAGCACTTTAGAGGAAAGCATCGGAATAAATGTTAGAGCAACAAATAAAGATGCAAAAAGGGAAAAAGTAACCGTAAGTGCCAGTGGAGTAAATAATTCAGCAAGCATATCTTCAATAAATACCACCGGTAAAAAAACGGCTGCAGTCGTTAAAGTTGAAGCCAAAATAGCTGTTGCCACTTCAGAAGCACCACTTTTAGCTGCCAGCATTCTTTTAGTACCATCAGCACGATAGCGGTAAATATTTTCCAAGACAACAATTGAATTATCCACCAGCATTCCAACTCCCAGCGCAATTCCGCCCAGAGTCATAATGTTTAAACTTAAGTCCGCAAAAAACATTAGGGCAAAAGTTGCTAGAATTGAAATTGGAATAGCTGTAGCAATTATGATGGTGCTGCTGATATTTCTTAAAAATAAAAATAAGATTATAACAGCCAGAATACCACCAATAATGAAATTCTGCTGAACACTCCCTAAAGAATCCTCTATGTATTCAGCACTATTATTTGTGATTTCAATATTCACATCATTTAAAGTGTTCTGCAGGGATTCCACTTCTGCTTCCACCTCACGGGCGACAGATACTGTATTACTATCTCCCTGTTTTTGAATTGAAATACCTACACTTTCTTCGCCATTAATATAACTTATACTGTTTAAATCTTCATAGGTGTCTTCAATTTCTGCAATTGAAGTAAGAGGAATTCTATCACCTTCTGATGTTCTAATCTCAACTTCTCTTAAATCATCTGCACTCTGAAACTCCCCCAGGGCTCTAACTGATATTTCTTCATTTCCAACCATAACAGAGCCCACTCCACCATCCTGATTTGAACTTCTGATGGTAGATGATATCTGCTCCATACTGATTCCATATGCTTCTAATTGTTCCTGGTCAACATTTATTTTAATCTCTCTTTCGCGACCACCGGAAACATCTGCCGCAGCAACCCCATTAATTTTTTCCAGTTCAGGCTGAATTGTATCTTCTGCAGTTCTTTTTAAATCAACTGCTGATAATTCGGAACCTGATAATCCCGAAATGGACGTTTCCATAATTGGCTGATCATTTGGGTCAAAATTTCTTATTCGCGGGCTATCTGCTCCATCTGGCAGCCTATTTTCAACTTCTGCAATTAAATCTCTCAGGTCATTTTTTGCTTCTGTTAGATCGGTACCATAGTTAAGTTCCATCATAACCCGAGAACTTCCCTCACTACTGGTGGTATTTAAAGTATCCAGGCCGTCCAGAGTTGCTACCGACTGTTCAATTGGCCTGGTTACAAGTTCTTCCATCTCTTCCGGGCTGGCTCCACTGTAATCTGTTGTAATCATTAAAAAAGGAGGTTCTATATCTGGAGTTAATTCCATTGGCAGCATAGTTAATGCTACACCACCAATTAATACAATTACCAAAATTAACATTGTTATTGCAACAGGTCTATTAACAGATAAATCCGATAATTTCATTAATCATCACCCCGGTTTACCACATTGACTTTATTACCATCACTCAGATTATCATTACCAAGGGTGACTACCTCTTCTTCTGCTTCCAGACCAGAATTAATTTCGGCCAGTTCCTCATTTTCCAGACCGAGTTCAATTTCTCTTTTTTCAACTTCTGAATCATCAACCACAAAAACATAATGCTTATCATCTTCCTCAACCACAGCACTTTGTTCAACAAGAACAACATCTTCAGCTCTTGCTGTCTGGAGGTCAACCTGGGCATTCATTCCTGCTTTAATTACATGTTCTGGATTATCGACAATAATTTTAACTGGATAACTATTTCTACCTTCTTCAGTCCGAGGAGAAATACTTTCAATTACTCCTTCAAATTCACGGTCAATTGACTTAAAACTAATATTCGCTTTTTCTCCTTCTTTTAGATCATTTATATTAACCTCATTTACATAGGCAGTCAGTTCAATCTCACTGATATCTGTTACAATAGCAACCTGTTCTTCAGGAACCATTTCCCCTTCCTGAGCCTTTAACTCAGCTACAATTCCCGAAATAGGAGCAGTTATACTGCTTCTTTCTTTTTCTATTTCTGCCTTTTCCAGACTTACTTCTGCCTCCTGAACCTGAGATTCTTCGGCTTCAATTTCAGCTTCAGTGGCTCCTGCTTTTAAAAGCTCAAGTGATTTTAGAGATGAGAGATAACCACTGCGGGCAACAGTCAGACTGTTTTCTGCCTGATCTAATTCTCTCTGAGAAATATGTCCTTCCTCATGCAGCTGTTTTTGTCGGTGATAATTGTCTTCTTCAAGCTTTAAATTTGATTTTCTCTCTTCCAGCTGCGCTTCCTGCTGCTCAATTTCTTCTTTTTGCGCACCATCTATTGTGGACTGAAGATTGGCCCTGGCACTTGCCAGTGAAGATTCTGCCTGCAGTATATCTAAATCAATACTCCGTTTATTTAATTCAACTAAAACATCATTTTTTTCAACTTCTTCTCCAACTTTTACTTTAACATCCTCTACTTCTTCCTGAACCCGAGCAGTTAGTCTAACCTCTTCAGCGGCTTCAGCTTTAGCTGTTACCCTTTCATAATCAGAAAAGTCACCGCGATAACTTTCGCTTACTTCGACCGCCACAGCTTCTGAAGAATCTTCACTATCTGCCTGTCCTCCCGAAGCCGGACCGCCGCCGGGCCCCTGAGCCATTATTTTTAGAGAATATAAACCGGCAGTAAAAATCAATATAATTAAAACTGTTAAAATAACGGCTTTATTATTTCTATATTTTTCCTTTAAATTAATCATTATTAACCTCCCTGATAAGATTATCAATTATATTTTCTTTAAACATTAGAGACAGTTTAATATTCTCAACTGTAAAATTATTTTCTGTTTCCTTATATTTTCGATGTGCATTTAAATATTCTATTTTTGACTCCAGATAGCTGCTTTGATTAATGGTTCCGTCATCCAGCTTATCTTCCGCATCCTGATATTCTAATTCTGATTGTTTTAGTGAAACTTTTTCTTTACGCAGCTCCCGTTCAGCAGTTTCAAGACTATCCATCTGAGATTTTAATTCAATTTTTAAGTTTGATTTAGTATCCTCAATTCTCTGCTCAGCCAGTGCTATCTCATCTTCTATTTTTCCTTCTTCCAGTTCTGCCTGACCACCATCATATAAGTCATAAGAGAGTGAGATTCCTGCTGTTTTTTCCTCGGAATTACTATTGTAACTGCCGTTAAGAGATAGTGATATTGAAGAGTCAGCTTCTTTCCAATTCAGCTGTTTCTCTTCCAATTTAAGATTGATCTTCTGAGCAGTAAGAGTATTATTATTTTTGAGATACTGTTCAAATAATTGATCAAAGTCACCATCTATATCCGGCTTAACTTCCTTTTGCAGAAGTTCAATAAATTCTCCCTCTAAACTCAGCTTCAAAATTTCTTTTTCTTTTAAGCCCAGCTCTACTTTTAAATTATCCTGCTGTGTTTCAAAATTTGCTTCCTGATTTTTATAAGAATCTTCAGCTTCTAAAAAGGCTGCTTCTGCTGCCAGAATTTCGCTTTCACCTGCTTCTTTAATTTCTGCCTTTTTTTCCACTTCATTTAAATTATTTTTGGCCTGCTCCATACTTTTTTTAAGGCTTTTTAAATTATCTTTTAAAGTCAGTAAATCCAGGTAAGAGGAAATCCATTCAGTTAATTTTTCATTTTTTAGAGTATTGTATTCTTCTTCTGCAATTAAAAGCTGCTTTTCCAGTTGATATTTGTTCTGTTCAATCTCTCCGGGAGAATTTGGCAGAAGCGGATAATTTAAGTTTAAAATATATTCATCTTCTCCCTGATCATTATAACTTAATTCGTTAGTCATCGAAAAACCGGATTCAAAGTTTCGCTCCAGTTTTAAAACACTCTCTCCCCCCTCTTCCATCAGAGAAGAACTATCATCCCCATTTAGGGCTACATTATCATCCCTATTCTCGGTTCGATTTGGCTGATTAACCTCTTGCTCCTGATTAGATACTTCTGTGTAATCTGCTTCTACGCCCAGCTGCCAGCCGGATTCAGCCTCTATAATTTTTAAATCTTTTTTTAAGTCTTCAACTTCATTCTTTTTTTCCTGCAGTTCTAAATTATTATCAAGGCCTCTACTTAAAGCTTGAGAAAACTCTCTTTCTTCTGCTGCTGCAGTATTCAAAGCCATAAATATTGATAAAATTATTAAAATAACTGTAATTTTTAAACCTCTATCTTTACTCATCAATACTCACTCCTGCCTCCAGATTTAAAAGAGATGCCAGCTCTTCTGCAGCTGTATAATAATTTGAAATCATTTCAATATACTGTGCCTGCTGAGTTAAAAAAGCTGCCTCCGATTGTTGAATATCATTTTGGGTTGTACTGCCCAGTTCAGCTTCTTTTTTAACTCTGTCTAAATCATTTTCGGCAGTTTCGACTCTCTTTTGTTGTAAATCAATTCTTTCTGCGGCCTGCTCTAAATTTAAATGGGCTGATATGACATCTTTTTCTAAGCCTTCTTTTTCATCTTCTAAAGCCAGTTCTGCCTCTTTAAGTGAAATGTCTGCAATTTGTTTATCAATTTCTGCCGCTTCCAGCTGGTCAATCTCATTTTCTTTTTCGGCCAGCTCAATTTCGAGTTCCTTTATTTTTAATAAATAACTATTCTCAAAAGCCTGATTTAAGGCCTCGTCTCTACTGATCTCCCAGTAATCAGGAGCATCTATATTTTTGAGTTCAAAATCATTTTCAAGTTTTAAATTATTTTTGAAATCGACTAAATCACGCTTATATTGATCTTTAAGTTCTTCCAGTTCAATTTCTGCATCCCTTAAATCATTCTGCTGTTCAATAAAATCTGAATAGCTAATTTCTTCCAGCTCATATCTGTGCTCCATTTCCTGATAACGACTTGCCTCAGCTGCAGTTGTTTTTTCCTGTGCTTGCTGTTTTTTTTCTAAAGCAAGTAAATTAAGATAACTGCTGATAATCTCACGAATTATCTGTGAGTGCTGCTGTTTATATTCCTGTTCTGTAGTTAAAGAATTAATTTCAGCCTCTATTTTTTTAGAATGATGCTGATTTAGCTCGTTTTGAGATTTGAGTTTTTTTAATTCAAGTCCGGCTTTATCTTTAGCCAGCTCTGCGGATTCTAAAGAAGTATTCTTTTTTTCAGCCAGCTCTATAATTTCTGCCAATGAATATTCAGCCGTTTCTGCATTAAGCATTCCGGTACTAAATAGAATTATCATAATTATAAATAATAAAATTAAAATATTTTTCATTTCTTAAGCCTCCTGTTAATTTCTTAGTGGTAATTGAAGATAAAAAGCAGCTCCTCCAGCTTCATTTTTCGCAAATATTTTTCCCTGATGAAGTTCGGTTAATAATTTAGATATTGCAAGTCCAAGCCCATATTCTCCATCATTACCTTTTTTAAATTTATCAAAAATCAAAGCTAAATTGTCAGCAGGAATTTCTGGTCCATCATTCCAGAATCTTATTTCTAAAAATTCATCATTCTTTTTAATTTTTGTTTTAATCCTGATTTTTTCAGCCGCAAATTTAAATTGATTATCAATAATATTTTCTAAGATTGCTTCTATTTTTTCTCTATCAGCCTGAATACTAATATTATCAGAAATCAAAGACCAACTGACATCCCTGCGCCGCCAGCTTAATTTTTCCAGCTTTTTTTCCAGTAAGTTATCAATATTTACTGTTTCTAATTTTAAATTTTGTCTGCTTAAATAATCCATTTTACTGATATCAATCAGTGTTTTTACTCTTTTTTCCATCTTATAACTTTCTGCTTCCATAGCTTCCAAACTTCCCTGCAGATTACCCCGGGGATAGATTCCATCCTGCATGGATTGAACATAGGATCTCAAAACCATAATTGGAGTTTTAATTTCATGTGAAATCTGCTGAATAAATTCCTGCTGTTTTTTATCTCTTTCCACAAGCTGCTGCCTGAGCCATTCAATTGTATTTGCCAGCTCACCAATTTCATCTTTGCGGTCAATTTCTAAAGATTGATCCCACTCACGATTGGCAATTTTTTTGACCTGATTTTTTATTATCTGAAGTGATCTGGTAAGATAACGGGCCACAAAAATAGAAATAAGCCAGGCTAAAAATAAAAAGACAAGCAGAGAAATTATTAAGCGAATAAAAAATTCACTAAAAAGGCTGTCACTATAGCGGCTCCTTAAATAAGAAATAATATATTTATCCTCTCCTTCAGCTTCCATTTTCTGAAAAACATAGTAAATAACCTCATTCCTGTCTATTTTCAACTCAGACCGCCGTTCAGGATTTTCAGATCTAAAAATATCTTGTTTAATTTTTTCTGCAATATTTAAACTATCTGTATCAGTAATCTGACCGTCCTGATTAATTATAAAATGACGCGGAACTCGCGAAAACTTGACTGGGGGACCATCGTTATTGTCTTTATTCTCTGGATATGAAAATTCTCCAGCCGATCCCCCTTGATTTAAATTATCAAAATGTCCTTCTTCAATAATAAAAGCCTGTGTTTCCTCCAGCCTGTCATGTTTTTCAGAAATTATTGTTGACCTTAAAATAAAAGGGAGGGAAAGAGAATATAAAAGCAGCGCTATTGTTAAAACTGTCCCGGTTATCAGCCAGATTTGAAATGAAAGCGGTTTATTTTTTATTTTACTTAAAATTTTATTCATTGCTTCACCATCCTGTAGCCGTGACCATAGACAGTTTCAATTTTAACTTCCGGCATTTTCCTGCGGAGCCTTCTAATTAAATCATCAACAACTCGATCTGAACCATAGTAATTATCACCCCAGATATTTTTTATTATCTGTTCTCTGCTGAGAGCATTTTGAAGATTTTCTAGAAGAAATACCAGCAAATCAAATTCTTTGGCTGTAAGTTCAATATCTTCTTTTTTATTTTTGTTAACTACTCTTCTGCCTCTGAAATCAATTAAATAACCGGCATATATATAGTTTTGTTTTATATCTTTTTTTCCATAAACTCTTTGCAAAAGGTTTTTTACTCTGATTACCAGTTCTCGAGGAGAAAACGGTTTTGCCAGATAATCATCGCTTCCTTTTTCCAGTCCGATTATTCTGTCTAAATCAGCGTCACGAGCGGAGATAAAGATTACCGGAGTGTTCTCATTTTGCTCTTTAATCTCTGAAATTAACTGAAAACCATCTATATCAGGCAGCATAATATCTAAAATCCAGAGATCAGGTTTAGCAGTTATTTTATCTCTAGCAGTCTCACCTTTAAAAAAAGTTTTTACTTTCCAGCCCTCTTTTTTTAAATATGAACTCAAAATATCATTTAAATTATGATCATCTTCAACTAAATAAATTTTATAGCTCATTTTTCCCTCCCTGTTTATGGCAGCTTAATATTTTTAGTTTTTAAAATTCAAATATGTAGAAAAAAATAATTATTTTGCTAAGTTTATTATAAGAAATAAATATTAAATCTTTAGCAAAGAAATATGTGAAATTATGAAAAAACCGCAGAAATTAATCTGCGGCCAGAAAAATATTAGTTATAATAATTTAAAGTTCAACTTTCTCTAATAAATGAAGCAAGTCCCAGCCCCCCATACTCCACGCTGCCGTTAACTCCACCATCAAGAGCTCCGATTTCTACATGCAGCAGAGCAATTCCACATTCAAGTCTTTTATAGGCTGAAGGCTCACCCTTACAGTCTACAACCAGCCTACCGTCACCATAATAAAAGCGCCAGGGCTGTCTGTTTAATCTGGAAGGAGCATAACTACCCAGTTTTATTGCGTTTTTAACCCAGCCAGGCCAGTCAACATCATAACCATCAGGACATAATTCTTTAATATCCTTTCGATCCCGGTGGGGAAACAGTTTAGAGATGAAATGTCTGGTTAGATTATAATTTTCAGAAGAATATCCTATTGGTGTAACTGCTACCAGTCTTTCATCCTTTTTTAAGTTTAATTTTAAGGTTGATCTATCTGGAATATAGCGAGCTCCAACCCAACAGCTTCCAAGACCTAAAGCTGTAGCTTCCAATATGGCTGCCTCTCCAATATAGCCCATCTTTGTCCACCGATGTTCTCCTTTATCATCAATTATAAAGGCTAAAAATGCCGGTGAATCGGTAAAATTGCCATATTTTCCTTTTAAAGCAGGCAGTATATCTTTAATAGACTTTTTGACAACTTCGATTCTGACTTCTGGATAAACTTCATTTAATTCTTTAATCTTTTTTTCCAATGATTTTAGTGTAAATTCCTTAATATCTTTTTCCATAAACTTTTGTTGTGAATAACGAGTCTGCACAGCCTCATACCATCTTTTTACAGGAATATTCATAGGACCCGCTCCTTTCTGAAAGAAGTCTCTATTTAATAATTTTAAATTAAAACTTTAATTAATCAACATCCATAACTTCTCTAATTTCTTCTAATCTCTCATCTAAAAGCTCCTGATTTTTAGCCTCCACTACCAGTCTTAAATAAGGTTCAGTATTTGAAGGTCTAACATTAAACCACCAGTCATTATACTCTAAACGATAACCATCAAAATCGAAAAAGTTTTCCGGTACTTCTTTATCAAAGAAATAATCCTTTAGCTTTTCCATTACCTCAGTTTTATTTTCTATTTTGAAGTTTACCTCCCCAGATGTTGCATATTTATCCAGTTCAGCAATATATTCTGAGATAGTTTTTCCTTCTTTTTTTAGTCTGGCTGCCACATTTAATACCACCAGAGCTGTCAGCATACCGGAATCACAGTAGAAAAAGTCCTTATAGTAATAGTGGCCGGCAAGCTCACCTCCACAAACACCATCTATTTCTCTGAGTTTAAGCTTTGCATAGGCATGACCTACCTTCCACATATGAGTTTTTCCACCGAGTTCTTCTATATGCTCCTTAACAGACCAGGAAGTACGAATATCAAATAAAACATCTTTACCCTTGCCCTGATTAATATAATATTCAGCCAGCAGGGCAATAATTAAATCAGGTGAAATAAAATTACCCTTTTCATCTAAAAACATTACTCGATCTCCATCTCCATCAAAAATCAGACCTAAGTCAGAATTTTTTTCTAACAATAATTCTTTTAAATCCTCTCTGTTTTCTGCTTCTAGAGGATTTGCTTCATGATTGGGAAAAGTCCCATCAAGTTCATTATAAAGATAATGCGGCTGATCACCAAAAATCGCATCTGTTAAAATTGCAACCATCCCATTGGAAACATCAATTGAAAGGTCTAAATCTGAGAGGTCAGGTAAATATGTTTTTTGAAATTCTATATATTCCTCTTTTAAATCATGTTTTAAAATATCGCCCTTTTTATTTTTTCCAACAGGCTCAACTTCCTGGCTTTCAATCATCGCTTCTAATTCTTTAAGCCCGGAATCATAGCCAACCGGTAGGGCATTTTCTCTTGAAATCTTAAGCCCATTATATTCTGGTGGATTATGAGAGGCAGTGATCATTACTGAAGCCTTATAACCGTGCTTTGCAGTACCATAATAGACCATCGGGGTTGTTGCATAACCAATTTTATAAACATCAGCCCCTCTATCGGTAATTCCAGCTGCCAGAGCTTCAAAAACCTCAGGAGTTGATTCCCGGTCATCATAACCTACTAAAACCTTATCTGCTGCCAGCAGTTCGGGCAGAAAATATCCTATTTTATAAA
>JBKHDA010000044.1:0-15553 GCA_046541575.1 Halanaerobium sp.
TTTTTTATTCCTCCTCTTTTTGATTAAAAAATTAATAAATTTCTTCGACTACAAGTTTTAACTCTGCCTCACCTCCTTTGATTTTTAAAAACTGCTGTAAATACTGAAGAGTGGTAAGATAATTGAAGCTACAATACCACCAACTATTACAGCTAAGATAATTATCATCACCGGTTCGATTAACGAGATACTGCCTTCAATTGCATTTTCAACCTCCAGATCATAATAAGCGGAGATCTTATTTAACATATCCTCTATATTACCACTTTCTTCTCCAACTTTAAGCATCTGAACAACCATTGGTGGAAATTCTCCACTCTGTTTGATTGGTTCTGAAAGTGTTGAACCCTCTCTAACTCTGAGTCTTGTTTCCAATAAAACATCGGCAAAAACTTCGTTATCCACTACTTCTTCAATTACAGGCAGAGCATTGATAATATTAACCCCACTTTTAAGTAAAAGCTCTAAAGTGCTTGCAAATCTGGCAATCACAACTTTTCTGATTAAATCTCCAATAACAGGTATCTTTAATAACAGTTTATCTTTTTTCAATTTTCCTTTTGGAGTTTTAACATAATTACTGATTAAAAGTGAAGCAATTAATACAGCAATTAAAATTGCCCACCAGTAGCCTGCAATAAAGTTACTGACAAAAATTAAAACCTGAGTTGGTAAAGGAATTTCTCCCCCAAAACCGGTCAGCATATTTAAAATATTAGGAAGCACAAAACCCATTAAGATAAAGACAGCCACAATAGCTACAATAACTATAGTAATCGGATAATAAAGGGCTGATTTAACTTCTTTATTAATTTTATCCCGCTTGCGGTAATATTCAACCAGTTCAGCCAGCACTTCATCCAACACACCACCGGTTTCTCCCGCTTTAATTAAATGAATAAAAAGTTTAGGGAAATATTTAGGATAATCCTGGAGAGCAGTTGATAATCTTTCTCCTGCTTCTATCTTTGATAAAAGTCCTTCCAGCATTTCCTTTTCGTGTTTGAGATTAGACTGTTTTTTTATAATAGTAATGGACCGAACTAGAGGGATTCCAGCTCCAATTAAAACTGAGAGCCTCTGAGCAAAGTTTGCCAGCTCCGATATTTTGTAGCCGCTGCCAAACAAACTTATTTCTGAAATATCCATATTCAAGGAAAAATTAGATTCCTTTTTCGGGTTTTCTTTTGTTGTAATTTTATTAATTGAAACTGCATGTAATTTTTTTTCTCGCAGCTGTTTTGCAACCTCTTTTCTGCTTTCTGCCTCTATGCTGCCATTTAAAATCTGCCCTGACTGACCGCGAGCTTTATAACTAAAGATTTGAGCCATTCTGCACCTCCTCAGCTTAGAAATAACTTTAATGTAATTTTTCATTGACATATTTTATATCATTACAGTGATGTAAAACTGATTCTTTAGAGATTTTACCCTGTCTATATAATTTTAAAAGTGAACTGTCCATTGTAATCATATTGTAGCGGCCTCCGGTTTGAATTGCCGAATAAATTTGATTTGTTTTACCTTCCCGGATAATATTTCTGATAGCCGAGGTTGCCATCATGATCTCAAAAGCAGCCACTCTGCCGCTCTGGTCCTTTGTTGGTATCAGCTGCTGGGCAATAACTGCACTGATCACTGAAGCCAGCTGAATCTTTATCTGATCCTGCTGTGCTGCTGGAAAAACATCAATTATCCGATCAATTGTTGCCGGAGCACTATTGGTATGCAGGGTAGCCAGAACTAAATGACCGGTCTCTGCTGCCTCCAGAGCAATCTGGATAGTTTCTAAATCACGCATCTCTCCAACCAAAATTACATCCGGATCCTGTCTTAAACAGGCTCTTAAGCCTCTTTTAAAATTATCTGTATCACTGCCCACTTCCCGCTGGTGAACCAGACTCTGGTTGTGTTTATGTAGATATTCAATCGGATCTTCCAGGGTCATAATATGCTGATTGCGGTTCTGATTGATTTCATTAATAATTGCTGCCTGTGTTGTTGATTTACCGCTTCCGGTGGGACCTGTACTTAAAATTAGTCCCATCCGCTGATAGGCCAGTTTTTTGAAAACTTCCGGCAGCTTCATCTGCTCAATTGTTGGCACCTGATTGGGAATAATCCTTAGGGCAATCCCAACACTTCCCCGCTGATGATAGGCATTAACTCTAAATCTTGAAGTTCCAGGCATTCTATAGGAAAAATCAAGTTCTCCCCTGTCTATAAATTCCTGATACTGTTTATCGTCCATCATCTCTCTGGCAATTTTTTCAGTATCCTCAACTGTTAATTCCTTATTATATTTATCATAAGGCTGTAATTTGCCATTTTTTCGAATATAAGGAGGAGAAAAAACTGTTAAATGCAGATCAGAAATCTGATCTTCCTCAGAAACTCTTTTTAATAATTCTTTAAATTCCAATAAGATCACCTCCCTTTATTGCATTATCAGACTGATCTTCAATTAATACTTAGAATATTTGTTATCATAATTAATTTTCAATAAATTTTTAATAAATGATTCTTTCAAGCTCTGCCACATCTGTTTCTCCAGCTTTAATTTTAGTGATTCCATCCTGCTTTAAAGTAATCATTCCGTTTTCTTTTGCATATTCACTTATTACTTCCTTTGATTGATGATTACTGATCATTTCTTTAAGCTGATTATCAATTTCAAAAATCTCCTGGATTGCCAGCCGGCCGTAATAACCACTATCATTACATTTTACACAGCCAACTGCATAGTAGGCTTCCTCAAGCTCTGGATCCCCCAGAAATTTTTTATCTGTAGTTCCAAGTTTTCTTTTTTCTTTACAGTGTGGACATAATTTTCGAACCAGGCGCTGAGCTACAACTCCATTTAAAGAAGCTGCAACCAGATAAGGTGCTAAACCCATATCAATTAAACGAATTATGGAACTAACTGCATCATTGGTGTGCAGGGTACTAAACACAAGGTGGCCGGTTAAAGCCGAGCGAACAGCAATTTCTGCAGTTTCTTCATCCCGCATCTCTCCAATCATAATTACATCCGGATCCTGACGCAGAATAGAGCGTAATGTTTTAGCAAAAGTTAAACCAGCTTTTGGTTTGGCCTGAACCTGATTAATACCCGGAACCTGATATTCAACTGGATCCTCAATAGTAACCATATTAATTTCAGTTCGGTTAATTTTATTTAAAGCTGCAAAAAGAGTAGTAGATTTACCACTCCCTGTAGGTCCAGTTAATAATAAAATTCCATTTGGTTTTTTTATTAGTTCACCAAATTTCTTCCGGTTATAATCTGAAAGACCAAGATTATCTAAGTTTAATAAATTAGTATTTTGAGCTAAAAGTCTGATAACTACCTTTTCCCCTCTAATTGTTGGCAGAGTGGAAACCCGCATGTCAAGTTTTTCACCCTTAAAAATCATTTTAATTCTGCCGTCCTGAGGTACCCGATGTTCTGTAATATCTAAATTGGCAATTATTTTAATACGAGAGACTAAAGCTCTATGAGATGATTTAGGAGCTGTCATTTCCTTTTCTAATACTCCATCTATTCTAAAACGAATCTTTATTGTATTTTCCTCCGGCTCAATATGAATATCACTTGCCCCTTTTTGATAGGCTTTACTGATAATATAGTTTGCCAGCTTTATAATTGGAGCTTCATCTACCATTTCTCGAAGCTCATCTTCTTCGTAAATTTCTTCATTCTGGTCTTCTGAAACATCTTCTACGTCTTCTAGATTAAAGTCCTCAAAGATATTTGAAATATCAGTTTCATCACTACCATATAATCTATCAATTGCTGATCTAATCTGGTTTGGAGCCCCATAAAGAGGTTCAACACTCATATTGCTTAACATTTCAAGATCATCGATGGCAACTAAATCAGTGGGATCAGCCATTACAACCTTTAGTTTTCCATTATTATTTTCAATTGGTACAGCCAGATGACGTCTGGCAATATTTTCGGGAAAATGTTCAGCTAAAGAAGGATCAAAAAAGTATTTATCTAAATCAGCGTGAGGAATACCCCGCTGAAATTCTAAAACTTCGATTAAATCTTCTTCGGAAACATAATTTAATTCAACTAAAATCTCACCAATTTTTTCACCATTATTCCTGCTTTTAGACAGAGCCTCTTCTAACTGCTCCCGAGTAATATATTCATGTTCTATTAATAGGTCGCCTAATTTTCTTCTTTTTTGAGCAGACAAATAATCACCCCCGCCAGTTTTTGTTAGATTTTGTAGTAATTTGTCCTTTTTGATGGTTATTATTAATTTCACTATCAACAGTTAATATCCTGCCTGTTTCTAATCAAATTTTTAATTTACTGCCAATTTTATTTTTAAAGCAAAAAATTGCCAGCTAAAAGTTTCCTGTGGCAATTTTCACCTGAGGTGAACATAACAATCATAGGACTGCTCCCTTAGACTTATGTCTTTGCGTCACAGCCTTTAGACCGCTTTGCTTTTCTATGTTATTTAATTTATTGCTTCTCTAATTACATTATAACTCAATTTTTGAACAAAAGATATAAAATAGGAACTAATCGTTAGAATTATTGGAATTTTCATCTTCAGCCTCTATTTTTGCTACCGCTTTTTCTGCTATCTGATACCATTTTTTCTTTGGCGGCATCTCCTGAGTCCAGAGTTTAAAGGAAGCCTCTGCTTGATAAATTAAGGTCGGCAGGCCATTTCCTATCTGAGCTCCTCTTTTTTCAGCTTCTTTTAAAATTTGAGTTTTTAAAGGATTGTAAACTAAATCAATTACCAGCTGATCCTCATGTAGATATTCAGGATTAATTACTACATTTTTAATATTATTACTGTACATCCCAACCGGAGTTGTATCAACTACCAGATCGGCCGCTTTCAGCACTTCCGCATATTCCTGCTCTTCCAGACTGCAGAAATCAAAGTTTTGCTCAGCATTTTCCTCTCTAAAAAGTTTTGCCAGCTCTTCCGCATTTTCTACAGTGCGGTTAATTATAGTAATATCTGCCAGATCAAGCTGAATCATGGCTGCAATAACAGCTCTGGCCGCCCCTCCAGCTCCGATAACAACTGCTCTTTTGTTCTTAACCTTAACACCGGCTTCTTCAATCTGGCGCTGAAAACCAATTACATCAGTATTATAACCGGTCAGCCTGCCCTTTCTATTTAAAACAGTATTTACAGCTCCTGCAGCTCTGGCCAGAGAGGAAAAGCCATTTAAATAAGGAATAATACTTTCCTTATAGGGTATAGTTACATTCCAACCGGCAAAACCTAAGGTTTTTAAAGAATTAATATATTCCTTTAAGTCCTTTTCCTTAGTCTCCAGCATCAAATAAACTGCATTGATCCCTAAATCTCTAAATCCGTTATTATGCAGTGATGGAGAAATAGAATGGCTTAAAGTTTTGCCGAGCAGGCCGTATAATTTTGTTTCACTATCAGGTATAAATATACTCATCTTCTGCCTCCTAAATCCTATATTTAAAAAGTTAGATATTTTGCTTCCAAAATTTAAAACACGCCGGAGTTGGTCTGCCAGCGTGTCTGCTATGTATTATTTCAAACCACTGGACTTCAAACTACAGTTGAATTTAAAATATTGTCTGCAGTCTTTCTCCCAGTGATTCAAAATCTTTAATAATAATTTTTCTCTTTTTGATTGTTAGTAGACCATCATCGATAAAGCGGTTAATCAGTTTGGTAACTGTAACTCTGGAGGAACCAATTAAATTGGCAATCTCCTGGTGAGTTAAAACTAAATCGATAACAGTTCCCTCTTCAATTTCACGCCCAAAATCTTCTGCCAGACGTGAAAGCAGGCTGGCCAGTCTACCGGCTGCATCCTGAAAAACCAATTCTCTGACCTGACTGGTTAAAAGTCTGGTCTTTTTAGAAAGTGCTTCAATAATTTTAATTGCCAGTGAAGGTCGATTCTGAATCATCTTTTCCATTTCATTCCAGGGAATAATCAATAGACGGGCATCATCCACAACTTCCGCTGTTAAAGGGTGTGGGTCCTCATCAAATAGAGAAAGTTCCCCAAAAATATCGCCCTCCTGCAGAATAGTCAGCACTTTTTCCTTGCCTTCTGCAGAAAGCATAGAAAGTTTAACTTTACCATTTACTAACAAATATAATTTTTTTACACTGTCATTTTCAAAAAAGATGACCTCACCTTTTTCGTAAAATTTAGCATAAGAGTTCTCACATAATAATTCCAATTCTTCCGGGTCCAAATTTTGAAAAACAATTAAATCTTTTAAACATTTTTTTGTCTCTTCCATATCTCAACCTACCTCTCATTATTGCTCTATATATAATATTCTCTATCAAACAAAAAATTCCTTTTTTTCTTAATTAATTTCTTTTTTACAATCACTGCAGTAACCGTAAAACCTTAGCTTGTGTTCTGTAATCTCAAAATCATATTTGTCTTCCAGTTCTGATTCAAAATAATCAATATCCTGATCACTAAACTCAACCAGCTTACCACAGCCCTTACAGATTAAATGATGGTGGTGGGACTCTTCTAAATGCAGCTCATATTTGCGGGAATCATCATTAAAATCAAGCACATGCACGATATCTAAATTCTGCATTAGCTCCAGTGTTCTATAAATTGTGGCCATCCCTATATCCTTATCTTTTTTTCTGACTGCTGAAAAAAGATCTTCGGCGGTAAAATGCCAGTTATGTTTTTCCAAAATTGTTTCCAGTATTATTTCTCTCTGTTTGGTTAATTTATAATTATTTTCTGCTAATTTTCTTTTAAACTTTTCTTTTAATTTTTCCATTTACAACACCTCTTTTATATGACTAATCCTATTTTATCATAAATTAGAGCAGATATTAATAAGTTTTTTGAATTTTTCCGCTTGAATATCCATTTTTTACTTGAAAAAATAACATTTGGCTATTGACTATCTGTTTAAATGATTATATAATGTAATAAACAAGAATAATTTGTCGAAAATTGTTAAGAAAGGAGAATTAACATGAAATCTACTGGTATCGTCCGTAAAATTGATGATTTGGGTAGAATGGTAATTCCAATTGAGCTCAGAAAAACTATGAATATCAATAAAAAAGACCCAATGGAAATCTTTGTAGACGAAGAAAAAATTATTTTAAAAAAATATGAGCCAGCCTGTATATTCTGCGGCAGTGCCGATGACACTATCGAGTATAAAGGTAGAACAATCTGTGGCGAATGTATGGATAATATGAAAGAATTGGAAGCACAAAAATAATATTTTACCCAAATAACAAAAATTGGATATTGATCTCTAAAAAAATAGCACCCTAATCGGTGCTATTTTTTTTTTGTTTATAAATTTTATTTTTATTTTATTTATCTTAAAAATACATGGCCGCCGATTCTGGTCACAAAATTTCTTTTTGAAATCCAGGCTTTATTTGTAGCAACCTCCGGATTATAGAAAAAGATTGAACCTAAAGTTGGGTCATAACCTAAAACCGCAGCTCTAGCTGCCTGCAGCTCTTCCTCACCCGGATAGTAGTTTGCCTGACCATCCATCAAACTGCTGAACTGTCCTTTTTGTAAAATAACATCTCTAATCGTATCAGGAAACTGACTGCTCCGAATTCTATTTAAAATTACAGAACCAATAGCAACCTTACCTCTAAAGTCTTCACCTCTGGCCTCACCGTGAATAACTCTGGCCAGCAGTATAATATCATCTCTAGATATATTCTTATCTAATTTAACTTCCAGATCGGGAATTACCTCAAATGAACTTTTTCCAAACACACCATCTGCTTTTAGTCCTTTATCTTTTTGAAATCTTTTAACAGCCTCAATCGTTCCAGCACCATAGATTCCATCTATACTTCCTTTATAGTAATTTAACTGCTTTAATTTCTGCTGTAATACTGCTACATCTATTCCTTCGTCTCCCCTGCGTATTGCTCTACTTCCAAACTCATCCATCTCCAGAGCATCTGCCTCATCAAGATTAACAAAAGACACCATTGTGAGGAGTAACATTACAGAAATCAATAATTTTGATTTACTCAGCACTGTAAATTACCTCCCTGTTGTAAACTAATAGTTAAATGTATAATATAATCTTCCTCCTTTTTGCCTGCTTAGGTAAACAATAATTTCTTATAGGCTTATTAATAATTATATTTAATTATCAATTTAATAATAAACAATTACTGACTGAATGTCAAATGTTCTTATTTTACATTCTTAATCGATATTTAATAAAGTTTTAAGAACACTGTTCAACCAGGCTTAAAAGGGGATATTAACTATCAACAGCAGAATATTATTCTTCAGAAATATATTCAACTTTGAACTTCTGGCCTAAATCGGCCATAATCTCCTTAACTTCGTCTTTAGTCCCTTCAGTTACATCAATCCAGATTTCACCGGGGGAATCATGGTCTACATTTAATTTTCCCACACCTTCGTAGGCTTTAATTATCATATCTATAAAATTGATTTCTTTGGGGTCAACCTCATACCGTAGTTTTAAAGTATCCTTCATTTTAATCATCCTTTTTGCGGCGCAGTAGTGAGCCTACAGGTATTTCTGCTTCAATCGGAATCTTAATTAGCTGTTTGGGATGAGGTGCAGCCTCAATTTCCTGGCCTTCCTCATCAATTAAATAATCAGCAGTGATGGTAAATGTTTTTTGACCGGGAACTATTAATTCCAGCCGGTCACCCTTGAAAATCTTATTTCTAACTTCAACCACTGCTTCCTGCTCTCTAACATCATAATCTTTGACAACACCTATAAAATCGTAAGTTCTTAAATAAGAAGAACTTTCATATCTCTGACCCTCAGCTCCCGGTTTACCGTAATAAAAACCTTTGGTGTAGTCGCGGTGGCTGATTTTTCTGAGCTCTGCTAAAAGTTCGGGGTCAGCCTCAAAATTCTCTGGATCCTCATAATACTGATCAATCAGCTGTCTGTAGGTATTAACCACTGTGGCAGCATAATGAACGCTTTTCATTCTACCCTCAATTTTTAAGCTGCTTACACCGAGCTCTATTAATTCTCCTATTTCTGCTGCCAGGTTTAAATCTCTGGAGTTCATGATAAAGGTCCCCTGCTCATTTTCTTCGATCGGATAATATTCTCCCGGCCTCTTTTCCTCCACCAGATGGTATTTCCAGCGGCAGGACTGAGCACAATCACCCTTATTTGCATCTCGCCCCACAAAATAGTTGCTGAGCAGGCAGCGGCCGGAATAAGAAATACACATTGCTCCGTGAACAAAATATTCCAGTTCCACTCTGCCTTCAGTTTTAGCTGCAATTTCTTTGATCTCCTCTCGGCTCAACTCCCGGGCCAGAATTATTCGCTCTGCTCCCTGTTCAGCCCAAAAAAGAGCTGAAGCCCAGTTAACATTATTGGCCTGAGTACTGATATGAATCTCCATCTCCGGCATTTCCCTGCTGACAAAGCTGAAAACACCCGGATCGGAAATTATTAGAGCATCCAGTTTGAGCTCTTTGATCTGTTCTATATATTCTGGAAGTTGAGCCAGTTCCTGATTATGAGGAATCATATTCAAAGTCATATAGACCTTTTTATCCCTCTGATGAGCAAATTCTATCCCTTCTTTAAGCTCCTCAACACTAAAATTATCGGCTCCAGCTCTTAAGCCAAAGTTTAAACCTCCACAATATACAGCATCAGCACCAAACAAAATAGCAGTTTTTAATTTTTCTAAACTCCCCGCCGGTGCCAGTAGTTCTACCTTATTCATTTATATCCTTCCTCCTGCTGATTGCCATCCCATCACCTGCTGTTACAATTGTCGAATCAAGCTCCGGATGGTTCATAATTAGTTTTAAATATTTCTTTAAGTTGTTGACCATTGTTCTTATTTTATGTTTTGTTGGACCCTCGCTGAGAACCTTTCCTTTATAAAGCACATTATCGGAAATTAAAAGTCCTCCCGGAGCCAGCAGCTCCATTATGTATTCAAAAAGATAAAAATACTGCCCTTTGGCAGCATCCAGAAAAATAAAGTCATAGTCACTTTTTAGATAAAGCAGAACATCAAAGGCATCTCCAACTTTTAAATCAATTTTATGCTGATAATTAAATTTGCTGAAGTTTTCTTTTGCCTTTAGGGCCCGCTTCGGCTCCAGCTCTACTGCTGTAATTTCAGCCAGCTTTGGGCTGTATTTTGCCAGTAAGAGGGTCGAAAAACCATAGGCAGTACCAATTTCCAGTATTTTTTTCGGTTTTTTTAATTTCAGCTGCAGCCTTAATAGATCAGCTGCATCACGGTCAATTATTGGAATTTGATTTTCTCTGCATTCTACTGCCAGCGGCTCAAATTCTTGATCTATAAAATTATTTTCAGAAAATCTGCTGTTGATCTCGGTTATTTTCATAAACTACTTCCTTTATAAAGGCTAATAATTATCTGCTAAAAACTGACTAAAAAGAAGCAGGCTGATTAATAGCTGCTCAATCTAATTGACGCTGTTTCTGCAGGTGCTGATCATAGCTTTTTGTAAAAACATGGCTGCCGTCTTCTCGCGCAAAGTAGAATAAATAATCTGTATCTGCTGGATTAACCGCTGCTTCTACTGCCCGATCCCCGGGACTTGCAATTGGTGTTGGAGGCAGGCGCTCGATTTGATAGGTGTTGTAGGGAGAATCAATTTCTAAATCAGAATACAGTACCCGAGCAGTTCTCTCAGGCAGTACATACTGCACGGTTGCATCTAACTGCAGGGCCATCCCCTGCTCCAGGCGGTTATAAATTACTGAAGCAATAATTTTATTTTCAGCATCTATTTTGCCCTCTTCTTCAATCAGAGAAGCAATTATTAAAAGCTCATAGGCCGAAAATCCCCTCTCTGCTGCCGCCTCTTCTAAAAGGGGAAGTCTCTGTTCAACAAAATACTCAATTAAATCCTCGGCAATATCGGCTTCATCATAACTCATCGGAAAATTATAAGTTGTGGGGATAATAAAACCTTCTGCCGGAAAAATTTCTCCTGAATCCAGTATTTTTTCATTAAAAGTTAAGTCCAGCTCCAATTCTGCCAGTTGATCATAAATCTCAGCTTCCAGTTTTTCCGGCTCATATTCTGGAAATTCCAGGGCTGCAAATCTATTTAAAATTTCGGTAAAGGTAAATCCCTCTGGAATCGTAACCCTAAATCTTTCTTCTTCTCCCCGCTGCAGTTTATCTATTATTTCCAGAGGAGTATTTGAAGTTGAAAAACGATAATACCCGGCCCGCAGATTATCGACCTCTTTAAATCTAAGCAGCAGATAAAATACTGTGCCAGATTTAATTACTCCCTCATTTTCGAGCTGATTGGCTATTGCCCGACCGCTCATTCCCCTGTCTATTTCTATCATAATATCTCTGGGATCAACTCTATTTATGGGCTCCATTAAAGAATAAACCCTCAGTGAAAAACTGAGTATTATAATAAAAATCAAAAATAAAAAGGCTGCTCTTTTCAACTTCAAACTCTTCCTCTCATAATTAAGATTAGCTGAACTTTAATAATCTATTTTTTAAGCACTAAACTTCTTTCGGGCAGTTATTCCATATTTTCTATATATACAGCCTGAACTTTTTCGAATTCTTCTTTTTCTTCAACCGGAGTAATAATTTCTTCTTCACCCTCACTTAAAATTTTAACAACTGTAGCATCAGCATTTTCTCCGGCTCTAGCATCAACAATAATTAAATATTTAACTCCATCAATTACCAGATCATCCTCTATAATAAAACGGCTCTCACCTTTACCATCTGATAATACCAGTTCCTTTTCATCTTCATCAATCCAAAACTTGCCATCACTCATCTTAATTACCCCTTTCGTTTTTTTTGGTACCGGGTACCTGGAAATTATTTCCAGGTACCCGGTACTCTAGATAAGACTGCAGAATTAAAGAAGCAGCCATCTTGTCTATAACTTTTTTTCTTCCGGCTCTGCTGACATCAGCCGCCAGCAGTATGTTTTTTGCCTGACTTGTTGTCAACCGCTCATCCTGAATCTGAATCGGAAGCTCAAGATTATTATTCAAAAAATTAATAAAGGCCTGAGTTATTTCCGCTCTTTTGCCCATAGTGCCGTCCATATTATAGGGCATTCCTACTACAATTTCTTCTATATCATATTTATCTATGTATTTTTTAATTTCTTCCAGCAGCTCCTGATGTCCGTGCATCTGAAGAGTTGTCAGCGGCTGAGCCGTCCAGCCCAGAGAATCACTAACTGCTACTCCAACCCTTTTGTTGCCATAATCTAAACCTAAAATTCTCAAATCTTTTGCCTCCAGTTTTCTTTCTTCAATATGATATTATACAATCATTTTGCTAAATAAGCAAATTTATTGAGCTTAATCAAAAGTGAATTTATCAATTTTAATTTTAAAGCACCAAAAAAATTAGCAGCTGAGAAAATTCCAGCTGCCTTTAATCATTTTACTACTGCTGGTTATCAAGATAACTGCGCAGTAATTCTTCAATTATTTCATCGCGATCAATAGTTCTAATCATTGTCCTGGCATCTTTATAACTTGTTATATAGGCAGGATCTCCAGAAAGTAAATATCCGACAATTTGATTAATAGGATTATATCCTTTTTCTTCCAGGGCCTTAGACACCTTATTAAGGACAAATGCTGCTTCACTTAATTCTTCTTTATTGATCTTAAATCGCATCGTTTTATCGCTAAAATCTTCTGCGGCCATATATATCACATCCCGTATTTTAATTTGCCTTATATTATTATTTCTGCAGTCAGCTTCAAATTCCTTGTTTTAATCAGGAATTTTTCCTCATAAAGCAGGAATTTGCATTTTCAGCAGTTATCCTGCAATTTCTCTAACAATTTTTTCCACTTCTGCCAGTGCCTCAGCAGTTTTGTCAGGTTTTGAACCTCCTGCCTGTGCCATATCAGGACGTCCACCACCACCACCACCGGCAATTCTGGCTACTTTTCCAATAATATCTCCGGCTTTAAAGCCTTTTTTAATCAGATCTTCAGTCACAGAAGCAACAAAAATAACCTTATCCTCAGACTTACTGGCCAGCACAATTACAGCAGAATCGACTTTATCTTTCAGCTGGTCATTCAAATTTCTTAAAGCTGAATTATCAAGATCTGCAAGCTCTGCTGTCAGCAGATTAATACCCTCAATTTGCTGCAGCTGGTCAATCAGTTCATCTTTTTTAGAGCCTGCCAGTTTCTGTTTTAATGCTTCCAGTTCTTGTTCTAAATCTTTCTGCTGTTTCTGCAGCTGTTTAACCCGCTGTAACAGATTATCCGGTTCAGTTTTTAATTCCGCTGCTGCTTTATTTAAAAGATCAAGTTTAGAATTAAAGTAATCCAGTGCATATTCTCCGGTTACTGCTTCAATTCTTCTAACTCCAGCTGCAATTCCACTTTCAGATGTAATTTTAAAGGCTCCAATATCTCCGGTTGCATCAACATGGGTTCCACCACATAATTCAAGGCTGAAATCACCCATTTTGACAACTCTAACTTCTTCTCCATATTTTTCACCAAAAAGGGCAGTTGCCCCCATTTCTTTGGCTTCATCAATGTCTTTAACTTCAGTTTGAACCGGATAATTTTCCATAACTGCCTGATTGACTTTTCTTTCAATCTCTTCTAACTCCTCTGCTTTAAGAGCAGAAAAATGAGTGAAGTCAAAACGCAGTCTGTCCGGTGCAACTAAAGAACCCGACTGATTTACATGATCTCCTAAGACTTCTTTTAAAGCTTTATGCAGCAGGTGAGTTGCTGAATGATGGCGGGCAGTAGCCTGACGCCTGTTGTGATAAACAACGGCCTCAACCTCAGCTTCAACTTCTATCTGACCTTTAATTACCTCAACTTCGTGCACAAAAACTTCAGCCTTTTTAACTGTATTATTAACCTCAGCTTCAAAACTCTCAGTTTTAATTACACCTTTATCTCCAAGCTGACCACCACTTTCTGCATAAAATGGAGTTTTAGCAAGAATTATCTCACCTTTTTCTCCTGCAGTAAGCTCAGTAACTTTTCGATTTTTTTTGAGCAGGCCAATTACCTCAGTCTCTTCTTTTAAAGAATGATAACCGGTAAAATTATCTTCTTCTATCTGATCTTTAAACTCTGCATAGGTCTTTTCTTCTTCCCCACTGCTGAAAGAAGTTTCTTCTCTGGCTTCTCGAGCTCTTTTGCGCTGAGCTGCCATTTCTTTTTCAAATCCTTCCTGATCAACCTTAATTCCGGCTTCTGCAGCTATATCTTCAGTTAGATCAAGGGGAAAGCCATAGGTATCATAAAGGCGGAAAGCATCTTTACCGGCCAGTAATTCTCTGTCTTCTGCCTCCAGTTCAGCCAGCATCTCTTCTAAGATGTTTAAACCCTGTTCTAAGGTTTTTAGAAAACTTTCTTCCTCAGATTTAAGTACATTTTTAACATGGGCCAGCTGTTTTTTGAGATCAGGGGCAACACCCTCAACTACCTCAGCTGTTTTTTCTACTAATTTATATAAAAATGGTTCTTCAAATCCTAATTTGCGTCCATAACGTGCCGCTCTTCTAATCAAACGGCGGATTACATAACCGCGGCCTTCATTAGAAGGTAGGGCTCCATCGGAAATAGCAACAGAAGCTGAACGTATATGATCAGAAATTACTCTGTAGGCTGTTAAACTCTGCTCATCTCTGCGGTAGGGAATTCCAGTCATTTCTACTACCTGATCAATAATTGGTTTAATCAAATCTGTTTCAAAGTTGGTTTCAGTCTCCTGCAGGATGGAGGCAACTCTCTCCAGTCCCATTCCGGTATCAATATTTTTATTAGGCAGTTCTTTATACTCTCCTGCTTCAGTATAATTATACTGGGTAAAAACAAGATTCCAGATTTCTAAATATCTGTCACCCTCACCACCAAGTACATCTTCCTCACTGTCACCGGCTTCTACTCCCCGGTCATAATGAATCTCAGAACAGGGACCACAGGGTCCGGTTCCAATCTGCCAGAAATTTTCCTTTTTACCCATTCTGACAATTCTCTCCTCAGGCAGGCCAACCTGATCATGCCAGATTGCAAAAGCCTCATCATCTTCTTCATAAATTGTGATCCAGAGCTTATCCTCTTCCAGCTCCAGCACTTCGGTAACAAATTCCCAGCCCCACTTAATAGCCTCTTCTTTAAAGTAATCACCAAAAGAAAAGTTACCCAGCATCTCAAAGTAGGTGTGGTGGCGTGCTGTTTTACCTACATTTTCAATATCATTTGTACGGATACACTTTTGACTGGTAGCAATACGCTTTTTAGGTGGCTCAAGACTGCCGTCAAAATAGGGTTTAAAGGGAGCCATCCCTGCATTTATCCACAACAGGCTCGGATCATTTTTTGGAACCAGAGGTGCACTATCTAAAATTAAATGTCCCTTTGATTCAAAAAAATCAAGATAAGCCTGTCTTATTTGATCTCCAGTTTTAATCATTTAAACCTTCCTCTCTATAAATTAATTTCTTTCTCTCAGATATTAATCTCCACAACGCTTTTCATAAAGAATTAATTATGGATTGTTCT
>JBKHDA010000045.1:0-15540 GCA_046541575.1 Halanaerobium sp.
AGAGAATAAAATTTAAAATTATAATTTATCTTATAAACTGGAGGAATTGATAATGAAAGAAATTGATGCTAAAGGCCTGGCCTGTCCTAAACCGGTTGTACTTGCCAAAAAAGCTATCAGTTCTAATCAAGAAGTATTAGTAATAGTTGATAATCAGACTGCTGCTTCAAATTTAACTAAATTGGGAAAGAAAATGGGGGCGGGAGTTTCTGTTGTAGAAGAATCTGAAAATGAATTTAGAGTGCTGTTCAAAAAATCAAAAAACAGTGAAAGTAAAACTGAGGGTTCTGCTGCTGAAAATAATGAAGGCAAAATTTATTTGATTGCAGCAGATACTATGGGTGAGGGAGAACCTGAGCTGGGTCAAATTCTGCTTAAAGGATTTATCTCAACCATTAAAGAGCTTGATCCTCTGCCTAAAAAAATTATTTTTATTAATTCTGGGGTCAAAGCAGCTGTCAAAGAAGATATCATTTTTTATCTAAATGAGCTTGCAAATAAAGATATTGGAATACTTCTCTGTGGGACCTGTGTTGATTATTATGGACTGCAGGAAGAGGTAGAAATTGGTGAAATAAGTAATATGTTTGAAATTGCAGACAGTCTCAATTGTGGAGAAGTAGTAAGAATCTAAAAAATTGTAGATTGAGGATTTTAAAAACTAATAGAATTTCAAAATAGAAATAAGAAGGTTGGTGTAAAAATGACAGAAATAAAATTAACTGATTACAGTAAAACTTCTGGTTGAGCAGCCAAAATGGGCCCTAAGGCTCTGGCGCAGGTTCTGCGTCACGTTAATTTTCCTGCTGATCCAGAAAAATTGTTAATTGGTCTTGATAAGGCTGATGATGCTGCTGTATATAGTTTAACTGATGAGATAGCTTTAATTCAAACTCTTGATTTTTTCACTCCGGTAGTTGATGAGCCATATGTATTTGGACAGATTGCTGCTGCTAATGCCTTAAGTGATGTTTATGCTATGGGTGGTGAGCCAATACTGGCAATGAATATTGTTGGTTTTCCTTCCTGTCTGGAAGAAGAGATTCTATCTCAGATACTGCAGGGTGGTGCTGATAAGGTAAAAGAAGCAGGTGCCAGTTTGTGTGGTGGTCATACTGTGATAGATGAGGAGCCTAAATATGGACTTTCAGTTACAGGAACTGTTCATCCAGATAATTTATTGAGCAATTCCGGTATAAAAGAAGGTGATTTGATAATTTTAACTAAGCCGCTGGGAACAGGAGTTATGATTTCTGCTATTAAAGGTGGATTTACCAAAAGTGATGAGAGTAACCCCGCAGTAAAATCAATGTTAACTTTAAATAATACTGCTTTAGAATATTTTGATCAATATCAGATTAATGCCTGTACAGATGTTACTGGTTTTGGATTGATCGGTCACCTGCTTGAAATGTCGGAAAACAGCAGCTTAGAAATACAAATTGATGCTGCAGAGATCCCGGTATTTGAAGGGGTAAGAGAATTTGCAGAATCCGGACTTTTACCTGCAGGAGCTTATAAGAACAGAGATAATTATGAGGATTTTGTTAGTGAAAGTGGAAAAAGAGATCAGACACTTTATGATTTAATGTATGATCCCCAGACATCAGGTGGTCTTTTAATTTCTGTTGCCGAAGAAGATGCAGCAGAGTTGTTAATTGATCTTTATGCTGAAGGTCTTGATGTCGCTGTTGTTGCAAAGGCTGTTAAAGGAGAAAAAAGTGTTAAGATAAACTGGGGTTAAAATAGAAAAATAATAATTTGTTACTTAAACCTTTTAAATTGGAGAAAAAAATCCAGTTTAAGAGGTTTTTTATTTTATAAGTAGAATCCCTGTACTGTCGGTCCTTATCAATAAAATAAATTAATTATTTAACCTAATTGCAGAAAATTATAAAAAAAGCAGTAAAAAAAATCACAATCATGATTGACATATAATCATGATTATGCTATTCTAATATTGTGAAAATAATAAAAAAGGAGGTGGAA
Organism: Halanaerobium sp.; assembly: GCA_046541575.1. Taxonomy (GTDB): domain Bacteria; phylum Bacillota; class Halanaerobiia; order Halanaerobiales; family Halanaerobiaceae; genus Halanaerobium. Next base: position 1,990 of record JBKHDA010000045.1, read on the forward strand.
ATAATGCTCGAAGGTAAAAAGATTGCTATTTTAGGCGATCGAGATGGTATCCCTGGGCCAGCTATTCAGGAATGTTTAGAAACAACTGGTGCAGATGAAGTTGTATTTACTACAACTGAGTGCTTTGTCTGAACAAGCGCAGGAGCTATGGACCTGGAAAATCAGCAGAGAATAAAAGATCTTGCTGATAAGCATGGTGCGGAAAATCTCGTTGTTATCTTAGGTGGTGCAGAAGCTGAAGCTTCTGGATTAGCCTGTGAAACAGTAACAAATGGAGATCCAACCTTTGCAGGACCATTAGCAGGAGTTCCGTTGGGACTCGCGTGTTATCATGTCGTGGAGCCAGAAATCAAAGCTGAAATAGATGATGAGGTTTATGAAGATCAAATTAGTATGATGGAAATGGTATTAGATGTAGACGCTATTGTAGAAGAGGTAAAAACCTATCGCGAGAAGTATTCAGAGTATATCTAAATAAGTACCCTGATACAAATTGTGAATATATTATTAAGAAAGGGGTGGACCGCGGTGAAACTTGAACTCGGAAATTTTTATGTAAAAGACATTGAGTTCGGTGATCAGACTACTTTTAATGATGGAGTTTTGACTATAAATAAAGAAGAAGCTTTAGAAGTAGTTTTTAAAGATAAGCATATTACTGAGGCTGACTTGAGAATAGTTAAGCCCGGAGATATGGTTCGTCTGGTACCAGTTAAAGAAGCAATTGAACCCCGCTTCCGCGTAGGGGGAGGAGCTCTTTTTCCCGGTGTGACTGGAAAGCTCATGCAGGCAGGAGATGGTGAAACTCGCTGCTTAAAAGATATGAGTGTTTTAGTTGTAGGAAAACACTGGGGTGGTTTCCAGGACGGATTAATTGACATGGGAGGAGAAGGAGCTAAGTATACTCACTTTTCTTCTTTAAAAAATGTTGTTTTAGTTGCTGATACAGATGAAGAATTTGAACAGCGTGAACAGCAGAAAAAAAATCATGCCTTAAGATGGGCCGGAATGAGACTTGCAGAATATTTAGGTGAAGCAGTTAAAGATTTAGAGCCAGAAGAGAAGGATACATATGAGCTGGAACCTTTAACCAGTAGATCTGATGATGTATCTGATCTTCCAAATGTTGCAATAGTAATGCAGCCACAGTCTCAAATGGAAGAAAAAGGTTATAATGACCTGAATTATGGCTGGGATACTAACAGAATGCTTCCAACTTTTATGCATCCTAATGAGATTTTAGATGGAGCAATGATTTCCGGCAGCTTTATGCCCTGTTCTTCAAAATGGTCAACATATGATTTTCAGAATTTCCCATTAATCAGAAGACTTTATGAAGAACACGGTAAAACAATTAATTTTGTTGGTGTGATAATGTCAAACTTAAATGTTGCGCTTGAGCAGAAAGAGCGTTCAGCACTATTTGTAGCTCAGATGGCCAAATCTCTTGGTGTTGATGCAGCAATAGTAACAGAAGAGGGATACGGAAATCCCGATGCTGACTATATTGGCTGTATTGTAGCTTTAGAAGATGCCGGTGTTAAAACAGTTGGTGTCAGTAATGAAGCAACAGGAAGAGATGGAGGCTCACAGCCATTAGTGAGTTTAGATCCTAAAGCAGATGCATTAGTTTCTACAGGAAATGTATCTGAATTAATTAAATTACCTCCGATGGATGAGGTAATTGGAGAATTAGAAGCACTGGCGAGAGACGGACTTTCTGGAGGCTGGGAAGATGATGAAGTTCTTGGTTCTTCAGTTAAAGAAGATGGTTCAATTGTAATGGAAAATAATGCAATGTTCTGTGGTGACCGTATTGCTGGCTGGTCTCCAAAAACAATGAAAGAATACTAAACCGGGGAGGTGAAATAAATGAAAAAAGCAGTTGTATATTTAAACCAATTTTTTGGTCAGATAGGTGGAGAAGATGTTGCAGATCATGCTCCTGAAATAAGAGAAGAAAAAGTTGGAGCAGCAATGCTTTATAATCAGATGCTTGATGCAGAGGTTACTCATACAGTTATCTGTGGAGATAACTACATGGGCAGTAAGACTGAAGAAGCTGTAGAAACTATTCTTGGCTTTTTAGAAGATGTAGAATTTGATATTTTCTTTGCTGGACCTGCATTTCAGGCTGGACGTTATGGTATGGCCTGTGGTGAAATTGGTAAAGCAGTAAAAGAAAAGTTTGATGTACCTGTAATTTCATCTATGAATATTGAAAACCCCGGTGTTGAGGTATTTAAAAAAGATATCTATATCTTCCCGGGTGGACACAGTGCTGCGAAAATGAGAGATGACGTTAAAAAAATGACCGATTTTGGTAATAAAATTCTCAATGGAGAAGAATTATTACCTGCAGACGAAGAAGGTTATTATAAACGCGGTATCAGACATCAATATTTCTTAGAAGATGAGACTCCTGCTGCTGATAGAGCAATTGATATGCTGCTCAAAAAAATTAATGGTGAAGAATTTGAAAGTGAATTACCTATACCTGAATTAGATCGTGTCGAAATAGCTCCGGCAATTGAAGATTTAAGTGAAGCTGAAGTTGCTTTAGTTACTTCTGGCGGTATTGTTCCGGTTGATAATCCAGATAAGATTCAATCTGCCTCAGCTACAAGATGGGGTAAATATGATATTAGTGGTATGGATAAGCTAGAAAATAGAGAGGCATATGAATTTAAAACTATTCATGCTGGTTATGACCCTGCTGCAGCTGATGCTGATCCTAATGTAGTAGTTCCTGTTGATGCAATGCGTAAATATGAAGAGGAAGGTAAGATTGGGAAATTACATGATTACTTTTATTCAACAGTTGGAACTGGTACAACTCAGGGAGAAGCTGCCCGAATGGGTAAGGAAATAGCACAAGAATTACAGGATGCCAATGTTCAAGCAGTAATTTTAACATCCACTTGAGGTACCTGTACACGTTGCGGTGCAACAATGGTGAAAGAAATTGAAAGAGCTGGTTTTACAGTTGTTCAGATGGCAAACTTGATTCCTGTAGCAAAGACTGTTGGTGCTAATAGGATAGTTCCAACTATTTCTATCCCTTATCCACTGGGAGATCCTTCTACAAGTAAAGAAGAACAGTGGGATCTGAGATATCACAGGGTAGGAGTAGCTTTAGATGCTCTTACAACCGAAATTGATGATCAAAAGGTTTTTGATGTAGAAATGTAAATATTAAGCCTCTACCCTTCCTTTTAAGGAGGGGTAGGGGTCTTTAAACAAGATTTAAGTGAAAATTATAACATATTTTAAGGGGTGAAGTAGATGGAAGAACGTAAAGATTCACGTGGAAATGTCATTAAAGAGAGAGGCCGGGAAGTATTTATTATTTCTCTGGTGGTTGTTTTTGCAATTGTTCTCTGGGGAATAGCAATGCCAGAAAGCTTTAGTGGAGTTGCCAATGGCTTATTTGATTTTCTGACAAACGGTTTTGGCTGGTTTTACTTAATTACAATGACCTTATTTGTACTTTTTTGTGTCTGGGTTGCTTTAAGTAAGTATGGAACTATAAAGCTTGGTAAACCTGACGAAGAACCGGAGTTCAGTACTATCTCCTGGTTTGCTATGTTATTTAGTGCAGGAATGGGAGTAGGACTTGTATTCTGGGGAGTTGCAGAACCCTTAAATCATTTTGTTAATCCCCTTGGTATGGAGGGAGGAACTGCAGCTGCAGCTGATTTTGCTTTAAAGACTTCTTTTTTACACTGGGGTTTACATCCCTGGTCTGCTTATGGAGTTTTAGCGCTGGCTTTAGCCTACATGCAGTTTAGACATGATAAGCCGGCTCAGATAAGCAGTGTCTTTATTCCTCTAATTGGAGAAGCAAAGGCCAGAGGAACAATAGGTAAAGTTGTTGATATTCTGGCTATTTTTGCAACAGTAGCTGGTGTTGCAACTTCTCTGGGATTGGCAACACTGCAGGTAACCAGTGGATTTAACTTCTTATTTGGAGTACCGGAAACCAACTTGGTGCGTTTAATAGTTATTGGAGTTATCACCCTTCTATTTATGATTTCTGCAGTAACCGGTGTTGATAAAGGGATTAAATATCTATCTAATGCAAATATTTCTCTGGCAGGAGTTATTATGGTTCTCTGTTTAATTATTGGACCAACTGTTTTAATTATTAACAACTTTACCAATGCTTTTGGAATGTATTTTTCAAACATAGTTCGGGACAGTTTTAAAATTGGTCAAGATGGCTGGTATGGAGCCTGGACCCTATTTTACTGGGCCTGGTGGATAGCCTGGGCACCTTTTGTGGCAACCTTTATTGCCCGTATTTCTAGAGGTAGAACAATCAGAGAATTTATTGGTGGAGTTTTATTTGCTCCCACACTTGCTTCTTTTGTCTGGTTTTCAATTTTAGGTACAATGGGAATTGAAACCGGAGTGGGTGTTGCTGAAGAGGCTATTGCAGTTACAGAAACAGCTTTTTTTGAAGTGATGCAATATTATCCAGCAGGTGGTTTAATTTCAATTATAGGTGTAGTACTTTTAATAACCTTCTTTATTACTTCTGCAGATTCGGCTACCTTTGTGCTGGGGATGTTATCTGATAAGGGTAATCAAAATCCATCAGCTAAATTAAAAGTTACCTGGGGAGTTATCCAGTCAGGTTTAGCTATTGCTCTTATGTTATCAGGAGGCTTAGAAATGCTGCAGACAGGTTCAATTGTAGCAGCTTTCCCCTTTGCCTTTATTATGCTTTTTGCAATGTGGGCAATGATTAAAGCCTTAAAAGCTGATGCAGCAGTAGAGGGTGTTGTTGATATTAATTCAGTGGCTGATGTTTCAGTAGATCATATGGAAGAAGAAAAATTAGCAGTTGAAGAAGCTTAAGCTGTAATTGTTAATTAGTTAGCAGTAAAAATAAAAACCCCGGCATTATGCCGGGGAATTTACAGTTATTCTTGATGACAGCAGATAGCATTTTCTACAATTGCTCTTATCTGACTGCTGATAATTTCAAGTGCTTCTTTACTATTATGTTCAATTCTTTCATTGACCATTAAAGTCAGCATTCCGTGATAAATATAGGTGATCATATTATCCATTTGCCGGGCTATTTCTTCGCTGAGATAATCATTTTCAATCAGTGGTTTGGAAGCAATAGCTGCTCGATGAGAAAGATCAGGATCTTGAAGCATTGGCAGCAGATCTTCTGGAGCAGTATCCAATTTTTCCGGAAAAATATTAAAGTATTTTTTCATTAAAATTTCCGGGTGGTCTCCAATGTTATCTGTAAAAACAGCATAATATGTTTTGGGGCTTTCAAAAGAATATTTGCAAAAGCATTCCCACATTTTTATAAAACGTTCGACCTCATTTTCAGCATCTTCTATGTATTTCGGCATTGCTTTACTGTATTCACCTAAAAAATCAAGTGAGGCAAAAAAGATTAGCTGTTTACAGTTGTCAAAATAATTATAGATAGTAGCACTGTTGTAGCCGGCTTTTTTAGCAACTGAGCGAATTGTTATTTGTTCGATGCCTTTTTCTTCAATAAGATCGCGGGCTGCTTCAATAAATATTTTGAGTGTTCGTTTTTTCTTAATGTCTTTATTATCAAAATCAATCATGCTTACTACACATCCTTTAAAATAATTATAAAACAAAATATTCTGTATTTAGAATACAACAGCTTTCCCAAAAATGCAAGTAGTTAGCTGGATATATTTGTTTTAAATGTTATATTAATGCAAAAATTTAGCATAAATTTTCAATGAAAATAATTTAATTTAGGAGGAAAAATATGAGTGAAAAATATGATTTAATTATATTAGGTGGAGGGCCGGCTGGAATGTCTTCAGCAATTTATGGTTCTCGTTCCAGACTAAAAACACTGGTTTTAGAAGCTAAAAGAAAAACCGGGGGACAGCCTGCAACTTACCATGATATGGAAAATTATCCTGGTATACCGGAGACTACTGCTTCCGAACTGATGGAAAACTTCCGCACTCATGCTGAAAAATTTGGTACTGAATTTAAGCGGGGCGAAGTAGAATCTTTAGAAGTAAATGGATTTGAAAAGGTAGTTAAAACTAAAAAAGGTGAAGAGTATAGGGCTAAAAGTGTTGTGATTGCCACAGGTGCTGAACCTAGAAAATTGGGGATTAAAGGTGAGGAAGAATTTAAAGGTAAGGGAGTATCTTACTGTGCAACCTGTGATGCAGATATTTTCACAGACTTAGATGTTGTTGTAGTTGGTAATGGAAACTCAGCCGTTGAAGAATCAATCTATTTGAGTAAATTTGTCAACAAAATTACAATGATTGTTATACACGATGAAGGTGTAATGGATGCTGAGAAGATTCTGCAGGAAAAGGCAATGGAAAATGACAAAATAGAATTTGTCTGGAATTCTGTGCTGGAAGAAGTTAAAGGTGATGGGATTGTAGAAAAAGCTGTAGTTAAAAATATCAAAAATGGTGAAAAATCAGAGCTTGACTGTTCTGGAGTTTTCTTCTTTGTCGGAAGAGTTCCGAGTACAGACTTTTTAAAAGGGGTTGTTGATTTAACTGAAGGTGGATATGTTGAAACAACAAAACAGATGGAAACAAACCAGCCTGGAGTTTATGCAGTTGGTGATGTAAGAAATAAGGTTGTTCGTCAGGTAATAACAGCTGCCGGTGATGGAGCGACTGCTGCTGTGATGGCACAGGGATATATTGAAGAAGAAGATTACTGGCAGAAGCATGTAGTTAATTCTGAAAAACCTGTTCTTGTAGCCTTCTGGAGTGTTACTGATCAGGAAAGTATGGATGTAATCAGTGAATTAGAAAGTATGAAACTAGAAGATCAGGATTATAAGTTCATTAAGATTGATACTTATAAGAACAGACTTATTTCTGATAGGTATGATATTGAAGAAATACCGACAGTTCTCAAACTCGAATCTGGCAAAGTTGATTCTAAATTAGTTAAGCCTGAAAAAGAAGAGATTGAAGCAATAATATAAAATTCTTAAGGAGGAATAAAAATGATTGAACTTAACAAAGATAATTTCGAAGAAGAGGTACTTAATTATGATGGTAAGGTTGTTGTAGACTTCTGGAGTGAAAGCTGTGATCTTTGCATGGACATTATGCCTGATGTAAAAGAATTGGCAGAAGAATTTGCTGATGATTTCAAATTCGCTAAATTAGACATTAAAGGTAACAGAAGACTTGCTATTGGTCAGAAGGTTTTAGGACTTCCTTCAATAGTATTTTACGAAAATGGCGAAAAAGTTGAGCACTTAAGCGGAGAAGAACTTGAGGTAGAAGATATTAGAAAAGAATTAGAAGCAAGAGCATAGTTGTAGACACTTCTCTACCTCAAATAATTTTTGTTTGGGGTAGAGTGTTTTTTAAAAAATTTGGAGGTGAATTCAATGGATTTTCCAGTAATTAAAGCTTCAGGATATATTCTGGTACATACTCCTAATATTCTTAAGGAGGCAGGATCTACTCAAACTACAACCAGAGCTAAAAATCCTGATGATGAATATTTAAAAAAGTTGGATGATTATTTAAGAACTTTTGAAGAAGTTGTTTCTTATGGACCAAACCAGGCTTATATTGGTAACATTTTACCAGATGAATTAAAGGATATTGATCAGCCGTGGTATGAAGAGGTAAATTTTGTTGAAGGTAATCGCTTTGGAGATTTTGGTGAAATAATGCCTGAAGATGAATTTTATGCTCTCCTTAAACATGTAGATGTTTTTGATTTAGTCAAACTCAGCCAGGAATTTATTGCTGAAGTTGAACCTAAAGTAGCGGCCCATCCTATTTTAAAGGAGATGGAAATTGAGCTTGGAGAAGGAGAAGAAAAATCTGAGCTGGAAGCTCTATTAGATAATCATGCAGAGCCCCTTTATCTTGGTGAAAAATTAATAGGTTGTGTAAAAAGAGCTCATGAAAGTGATGTGAATCTTAATGCACATACAATTTTTGAAAATTTAGTTGCAAAAGCATCTGCAGTTCTGTCACTTAAAAATATGGCAGTAAAAAATGATATTGATTTAGCTGATGTTGATTATGTACTGGAATGCTCTGAAGAAGCATGTGGAGATATCAACCAGCGGGGTGGAGGTAACTTTGCTAAAGCTATAGCGGAAATGGCAGGCTGTGTTAATGCCAATGGATCAGATGTTAGAAGTTTCTGTGCTGCGCCGGCTCATGCAATTGTTAATGGAGCTGCCCTGGTTAAAGCAGGAGTTTACGATAATGTTGTTGTTGTAGCTGGTGGATCAGTAGCTAAACTTGGTATGAATGGTAAAGATCATATCAAAAAAGAAATGCCCGTTTTAGAAGATACACTAGGTGGATTTGCGGTTTTAATTTCTAATAATGATGGAGAGAGTCCGCTGATTAGAACTGATATTATAGGCCGTCATAAAGTTGGGACAGGATCTTCTCCTCAGGCTGTAATTAGTTCACTGGTAACTGATCCTTTAGATGAAAATGATTTAGGTATTAAAGATATTGATAAATATTCTGTAGAAATGCAGAATCCGGAAGTTACAAAACCCGCAGGAGCAGGAGATGTACCTGAATCTAATTATAAGATGATTGCAGCTTTAGGTGTCAAACGCGGCGATTTAGAAAGAAAAGAACTAATGAATTTTGTTAATGAGCATGGAATGCCCGGATTTGCTCCAACTCAGGGACATATTCCTTCTGGAGTTCCCTTTATCGGGCCGGCTGCAAAAATGATGCAGGACGGACAGATTGAAAAAGCAATGATTATTGGTAAGGGAAGTCTTTTCCTCGGCAGAATGACAAATCAGTTTGATGGAGTTTCTTTTGTAATGGAGAAAAATTCTGGAATACAAAAAGAAGAAAGCAGTGTAAGTGATACAGAAATCAAAAATATGATCGCCGGTGCTATGCGCCAGATGGCAGATAATCTTCTCGGCGAAACCGAGTGAGGTGGATAAAATGACAGATAGTGTAAAAGAAAGAGTTGCCGGAGTGTTTAATGAGGTTGCAGCAGCTATTGAGACCGGTGAGTTTGGTGATAAAAAGAAAATAGGCTTAACTTTACTGGATAGTGAACATGGGATAGATGAGTTAAAAAAAGCTGCTCAGCTGGCTGAAAATAAATATAATGATTTAGAAGTAGATTTAATCGGCTGTGAGGAAGATAAATGCAGCTGTCTGGCAGATGCTCATTCAATGATGGACGACAGATTAGATAATAATGAGTTGGATGCTGCAGTTACCTTACATTATAATTTCCCTTTAGGTGTTTCAACAGTTGGGAGAGTAGTAACTCCTGGACGGGGAAAGGAAATGTTAATTGCCACTACAACAGGTACTACTGATACTGATCGAGTTCCCTCAATGCTGAAAAATACTATTTACGGTATTGCAGCTGCAAAGTCTCTGGGGATTGAAAAACCAACTGTAGGGATTTTAAATGTTGAAGGAGCAAGACTGGTCGAAAAGAATTTGCAGAAGTTAAAGAAAAATGGTTATGATTTTGAATTCGCTACTTCTGTAAGAGCAGATGGAGGTTCTGTAATGAGGGGTAATGATCTTCTCTTAGGAACTCCAGATGTAATGGTCACTGATACTTTGACCGGAAATATGCTGATGAAGGTCTTTTCCGCTTACAATACCGGCGGCCAGTATGAATCGGTTGGTTATGGTTATGGGCCCGGAATTGGAGAAAATTTTGATAAACTAATCGGTATCATTTCTCGAGCTTCTGGAGCACCAGTAATTGCCAATGCCATTAAGTTTATGGCAGAGGTCAGTAAGGGTAATTTATTAGAGATTATGAAAGCTGAAATGAAAGCTGCTAATAATGCTGGCTTAAAAGACATAATCTCTGAATTAAAAAGCAGCAGTTCAGCTGCTGAAGCTGAAGAAATAGAAGCTCCTGCTAAGAAAGTTACTGGAGGAGAAATAGCAGGTATTGATATTTTGGAAATTGAAGCTGCTAAAGAATCGCTCTGGAAAAAAGATATTTATGCCGAAACCGGTATGGGATGTACAGGTCCCGTTATTCTGGTGGCGGAAGAGGATGAAGAAAAGGCAAAAGAAGAATTAATAAATGCAGGATTTATTGAATAACTGATTGCTGAGATTTATTTTTAGTAATTTGTTTTTAACAAGTTCTTTATAAATACAGGGAAAGAGTCTGTTTCAAATTAAAACTTGAATTAGGCTCTTAACCTTTTTTTATTAGCTGAAATTTTTCTTATTTTGAGTCATTTAAAACTGCAGAAAAAAGAATATTAACTGGAGAGCATAATAATGAAATTACTTAATAACTTATCTTTTAAAATCAAATTTCTTATAATACCAATTATTTTAATTTTGATTGGAGTCAGCGGGATTGGCTTTCTTGCAACAGATATTTTGCAGGAAAATTTATTAAAAGAGCAGTATAATAACAGTTTAAATCTGGCAGAACAGGTAGAGATGCAGGTTGCAGATAACAGTAATTCACTGGAAACAATCAATGAAATGCTGGAAGAAAAAATTGAAGCTGCAGCAAATGTGGCAGCTTTAAATAGGGATGATCTCAGTAATGAGCGGCTGAGAGAAATTATGGAGCAGACAAAGGTTCAGGAAATATCGCTGTATAATCCAGAGGGAGAGATAATTTATTCTACAGTAGATGATTATGTCGGCTGGGAACCAGAAGAGGGTCACCCTGTACATGACTTTATGGTCTCTGATAAAGAAATATTAATGGAAGAGATCCGCAAAGATACTGAATCTGATAATTATAATAAATATGGTTATTTAAGAAATGATGATGGTACTTTTATCCAGGTAGGAATTAGAGCTAATAATGTAAGAGAATTAACTGACAGCTTTAGTTATCAGACATTAGTTGAAAAACTGGAAAAAAATGAGCAGATAATTTATGCTACTTTTATTAATAATGAACTGGAAAATGAAGCAGACAGCAGAAAAGATAAAGTTGGAGAACAAAGAGATTCAGAGCTGATACAGTCTGTTGTAAAAACTGGAGAAAATCATTTTGAAGAAAAGAGTTATAGTTACAATGATCAGCAGATTAAAATAAATGAAGTATTTGTTCCTGTTGAAATTGATGGAGAACAGATTGGAGTTTTGAATCTGGCTTTTTCAATGGAAGAAATATATGCAACAGTAAATCAGGCTAGAAATAATATAATCTATATTTCTGCAGCTCTCTTTATTTTAATCAGTCTGATTCTATTTTTAAGTTCAAATAATGCAATAAAAGCTTTAAACAGGATGATCGAACAGTGTGGTGAAATTGCAAAGGGTAATCTCAGCCAAAAAATCCCCGAATCACTTTTAAAGAGAAAAGATGAGCTGGGTAAGCTTACAGAAACTTTTGCAGCAATGCAGAGTCATTTAAAGGAAATTATAGGTAGTGCAGCAGATATATCAGGTGACTTATCAGCTGCCAGTGAAGAATTATCAGCCTCAAGTCAGGAAGTTTCGGCTTCAGCAGATGAAGTAAGTAATTCAATCCAAAATGTTGCCTCTGGTGCAGAAGAACAGACTGCTGTAATCCAGGACAGCAAAAATAATATTAATAATCTTGGGGAAAGAATTAATCAGGTAAATCAAATATCTGATCAGATGCAGAATAATGCTTCTAATGTGGTAGATAACATTAAGACCGGTCGGACAAAGCTTGATCAAACAGTAAATGATATTGAAAATGTAAAAGATAATTCTGATCAGGCTGCATCCCAAATAAATAAATTGGGGGAGCTTTCTGGTGAAATAGAAGCAATAATTAATCTGATTAATGATATTGCATCCCAGACCAATCTCTTAGCTTTAAATGCTGCTATTGAAGCAGCAAGAGCCGGAGAAGCAGGAAGAGGTTTCAGTGTAGTAGCAGATGAAATTAGAAATTTAGCTGAGGAATCAGAAAATGCAACTGAAAAAATATCTGCTTTAATTAAAGATATACAATCTACTGTTAAAGATGCTAATAATAAAATGAATAATACTGAAAAAGTTGTAGAACACAGTATTGATTCCATCCAGGATACAGGAGATTCTTTTAATCAAATTGATAATGCAGTAAATAGTTTGAATTCTCTAATTGAAAAGGTAGATCTCAACCTGGAAGAAATCAAAGAAGAAAGTCAGGAAGTTAATGATTATATGGAAGAAATTTCTCGAGTAAGTAATGAAACAGCAGCTAACTCAGAAGAAGTTTCTGCCAGCAGTGAAGAGCAGAGCAGAGTGACAGAAGAAATTGTTAAATCAGCAGAAAATCTGACAGTTATGGCCCAGAACTTATCAGCTATTGTTGACCAATTTCAGCTCTAATTAAACTTTTTCAAAAAAAGCAGGGTGATATTATGGAAAAAATAAAGGATAAAAATGGAGATCTAAAGCTCAGAGTCTGGACCAGACAGCATAAAAATGTTCTTGAAATCCTCGAAGAAAAGGGAGTTTATCGAGTTAAAGAAAGATATATAAGAAAAAAGCTGGATAACTGTGCTGATATTTATCTTAATGTATACAGATGGCTGCGTAATGAAGCTGCTAAAAGGATGGAAATACCCGAAGAAGTTAAATATCCTGTCTGGCTCAGTATAGAAGAGGATTTAAAACTACCTGAAGCAGAGGGAATGGTCTTTTTCGAACTTAAGATTCCCGAAGATCAGATAATGATATTTGATATGTTGAAGTGGGACTATATTGTTAATTATCTCTACCTGCCTAAAAATAATGAAGATAGAAAAAGATTTAAAGAAAAACTTGAAAAGTATAATATTAATGTTGAATCTGATATTTACCTGCAGGATTTTTATCCAAGGTTAAAAAGAGAAATGACTGAAAGCTGGAAAAGACTCTTTGATTCTGATATTAAGCTCTCTGATAAAAAAGTTGCAATAAGCTGGGAGCTAAGAGAGGAGTGGATTGTTGACTATGAGTATAAAAGTTGAAGTTTGGACTCAGCAGAGCGCTAAGGTCAGGGATTTACTGTTTAAGGAGCAGAGGTTGACAGTTAAGAAGAGATATATTAAACAGAAATATGGTTCTGAAGCTAAAATATTTCTTAAGGCCTATGATTTTTTTGTAAAAGAAGCTAAAAAAATAGTTGAAAAACCAGAAGATGCTGAATATCCATTCTGGGCTGCAGCTGATCCGGAAACCGCTCTCAGTGGTGGCGGTGGATTTTTAATAAAATTAAAGGTTCCTCAAGAAAAAATTATCTTTTTTGATAAAAAGAAATGGAATCAGATTTTAAACCTCAGTTATATTGCTGATAATCAGCAGGATTTAAATCAACATAAAAAAACTTTAAAAAAGTACAATATTACTGATGACTCAGAGATTATTCTTTCTCCACATTATCCGGTTTTAAAAAAGAAAATAATGCAGAGCTGGCATAAGCTTTTTGAAGGGGAAAATGAGGGTTTTAATTCTGAAAAAAAAGGAGCAGCCCTTTGGGAGCTCCGCTCTGAATGGGTGGAAGAGATTATTGAAGATAAATAATATTTTTAGGAGGAAAAGATGAAAATACTTGTTATTAACAGCGGCAGTTCTTCTCTAAAGTATCAGTTAT
>JBKHDA010000046.1:0-15363 GCA_046541575.1 Halanaerobium sp.
AGGTTCTAATTGTAATACAGCTGTCTAAATTACCATTAAAACTTAAATAAGCTACAGTACCTGCATAAACTCCTCGAGCCTCTTTTTCCAGACCATCAATCAGTTCAACCGCCTTGATTTTTGGAGCTCCGGAAACCGTTCCGGCCGGGAAAACTGCCTTTAAAACATCCAGGCTGTCAAAACCTTCTTTAAGATCAGCCTCCACCTGAGAAACAATGTGCATCACTTTTGAGTAAAATTCGACTTCCATCAGTTCTGTGACTTCAACACTACCGGGAGCTGCAATTCGACTCAGGTCATTGCGACCTAAATCAAGCAGCATAGTATGTTCGGCCTTTTCTTTTTCATCACTTAATAAATCTATTTTTAATTCCTGATCTTCTCTGCTGTCTTTTCCTCTACGTCTGGTTCCGGCCAGAGGGCGGGTCAGCACCCTTTGATCTCTAACCCTAACAAGTACCTCCGGCGAAGAACCAATGATTCTGATTTCGGGAAAATTCAAGTAGAAAGAATAGGGTGAGGGGTTTATCGATCTTAAAGCTCTATAAATCTTAAATGGAGGCAGATCATTTTCTATTGAAAATTTTTGTGATAATACAATTTGAAAAATATCTCCCGCTTTAATATGTTCCTTCGCCTTTTCTACCATCTTTTTATATTCTCTTTTTGTAGTGTTTGACTTTAATTTTTTGTTCTGCTTTAAACCTGTACTGACTTCAGCTGGATTCAATTTAGAACTACTCTCTTCAATCTCAGCTCTTACTTTTTTAACCTCTTTTTTAGCCTCCAGATAAATTTTTTCCTTTTCTCTTTGCTTTAAATTCTCATCTATTTCAATATTGTTGATAATCTTAACTGTATTATGGAGGTGGTCATAGGCAATAATAATTTTGCTCATCACCAGCAGACTGAGTGGAGTCTTATCCTTTTTCAGCTCCTTATCTGCTTCCAGATGATAAATATCCTCCCATTTTTCTATCATCTCATAATTAAAATAACCGACAAAGCCTCCGGAAAATGGGGGGAGCTTTTCATTTTCATAAACTTTAAGTTCTGCCAGCTGCTGCTGCAGATAGGGAACTATCTCCTGTCCTGCCAATTTTTCTTTTTTACCATTTTTGATTACTTCTAAATGATCTGCATAATTTTTAAGCACTGCTGCCGGCTTTAAACCTATAAAAGAATAGCGGTCATTTTCCGAACTCTCTAAAAGATAAGTATAATCTTTATTTAAAGCTAATTTTTTATATAAAGAAATTGGAGTTTCAATATCTGCAATAAACTCATCATAAACTGGTATCAGGTTGTATTCTGCTGTTAATTCTAGAAATTCTTTTTTGCTTTTCATCTCTCTCCTCCTTTAACTTCTTCAGTTTTCTGCTCTGAAATCAAAAAACGGCCAGAGCTTGGTTAAAAGCCTGACCGTAGTTATTAGTAAGAGATATTAAAAATAAATTTTTTTTAATTATCCATAGCTAATTTTAATAGCTAATTTTAATAATTAAACAAAAAAGCCACATTTATATATAGACATAAATCTGGCCCGTTAATTACACATATTGGCTCTGCTAATCTCATCTCTAACTCTTCTCTACTAATCTGGGCTCTTCTCTTCTTGATTTTTTCAAGTATATATTATTTATTTCAATTTGTCAAGCTGATTTCAGGCAGCTTCAGTAAAATAACTGCTACTGTACCGAATAAGAACATATTTTTCCACCCTGGAAATAATAGAGTTTTAAATTAAATATTAAATTATACTAAATGGAGGTAAAACTTATGACAGCAGCTTGCTGCTTTTTAAAGAATTCCAAAACCGATTAAAAGTCCGGCCATAATACCTGCATTAGCAAAATGGCTGTGCATATTATTGGACTGCGGAACCAGCTCATCATTAACAATATAGACCATTGCTCCCGCAGCAAAAGCCAGTGAACCACCAACAAGTGTAGCTGAAATATTAAAAATTGCCAGACCAATTAAAGTTCCCAGTGGGGTCATCAAACCTGCAATTAAAGTAAAGATTAACAGCCTTAAATTATCAATTCCTCCTGCCTTAAGCGGCCCAGCAATTGCAAGCCCTTCCGGAATATTGTGAAAAGCAATAGCAACTGCAATCAATAAACCTATTTCCGGACTCGATTCAAAACCAGCACCGATAGCCAGTCCCTCAGGCAGATTATGTAAGGCAATCCCAAATAAAATTAAATATCCTGTTCTTAAAATAGGATTTTCAACATGAATTTTCTCCGGATTTTCAACATCAAGGTGATCTGCCGATGATAAATGTGAATGTGGAACGACCTTGTCCAGACCCCACATCATTAAGGCTCCCAGCAGAAATCCAATAACCGTTATTGTCATTGATCCTAAAACCAGAGCCTCCGGCATAAGTTCAAAAACAGATATAGCAAGCATAATTCCAGCTGCAAATCCCAGCAGAGATGCCAGCGTCTTTTTTCCCGGTTCTCCAAAAACCATTAAAATAAAAACACCGATAATTGTTGATGTTCCAGCCAAAAAACTATATATAAGAGTTTCCATAATTTAACCCCCAAATTTAAATTTTAATAATTATTATCAATTATTATTTATATAATACAACAAATAGTAAGAAATTAAAAGCAAAAATAAAAAATAAATATATTTAATACTGCAGTTTAAGTATTAGTTGCTGAAAAACTAATCGAGAATAAAATATTGACTTCAATGATTGGATCAGCTGAAGTGGGAGTATAAAATTGGAAGCTCTTTCAATATTCATTTTTATCTGATATAATTTAGCTGAAAGGCAGGTGGTAATTTTGAGAAAATATTTTGAAGTTGATAAATGGAAGGTTATTGAAAATGGATTTGATAGAGATTATAACAGAGTTACAGAAAGTGTGATGAGTCTGGGTAACGGGCATATGGGTCTGCGCGGCAATTTTGCCGAAAAGTACAGTGGGGACAGCCTGCAGGGTACATATATAGCCGGTGTCTACTATCCTGATAAGACAGTTGTTGGCTGGTGGAAAAACGGTTATCCAGAATATTTTGCTAAGATTGCAAATGCTGCTAACTTTATTGGTGTCAATTTAAAAATAGATGGTAAAGAAATCGACTTAGACCAGGTTGACTTTAGTGATTTTAAAAGAGTACTCAATATGAAAGAAGCTTATCTGGAAAGGTCATTTAAACTTGAGCTGGAAAATAATCGAGTTGAAGTTGTGGAAACCCGCTTTTTAAATCAAAAAAATAAGGAACTTGCTGTTTTAAAATACAGCCTGCGCTTACTTGATAAAAAGGCTGAGATTGAACTGACTCCTTATCTTGATGGTGATATCAAAAATGAAGATGCAAACTATGATGAATTTTTCTGGACCGGACTTGATAAAAGAAATAATAAAGGTAAAGCTCTGCTGTCAATGAAAACCAGAAAATCAAATTTTGTGGTTTCTACAGCTATGAATTGGGAGTTAAATAAAATAAACCGGGAAGTAGAATTATTAACAGGCCCGGGACAAGAAAATTATGTGGGTAATAAAATTACACTGGAAGCTGAAGCAGGAGAAAAAATTGAATTAAATAAATATATTGCAGTCTGCACCAGCCGTGATTATGAAGCTGAACTGGTCAGTGAAAAAGCTGAGAAAAAAGCTTCTGAAGCTGCTTTCCGCGGCTATGATGATTTATTTTCTGAGCATAAAAATGCCTGGGATAAAATATGGCAGGAAAGTGACATAAAAATTGAAGGTGATGTAGAAGCACAGCAGGGAATCCGCTTTAATATATTTCATCTAAACCAGACCTATACAGGACATGATCCCCGTCTGAACATTGGTCCTAAGGGGTTTACAGGTGAAAAATATGGTGGCTTAACTTACTGGGATACAGAAGCTTACTGTCTTCCTTTTTATCTCTCAACTCACAGTGAAGAAGTTGGGCGCAATCTACTAAAGTACAGATATAAGCATCTGGAAAAAGCTGTTGAAAATGCAGATAAATTAGGTCTTGAGGGTGCTCTCTATCCAATGGTAACAATCAATGGTGAAGAATGCCATAATGAATGGGAAATCACCTTTGAGGAAATTCACCGTAATGGGGCTATTGCTCATGCCATCAAAGATTATGTGGATTATACTGGTGACAGAGACTATATTAAAAAATATGGAATTCCAGTACTGGCTCAGATCTCACGCTTCTGGGCAGATAGAGCTCACTTTAATCCCCGCAAACAAAAGTATATGATTCTTGGAGTAACCGGCCCCAATGAATATGAAAACAATGTAAATAATAACTGGTATACCAACCGAATAGCAGTCTGGACACTTAAATATACACTCGAAAATTTAGAAAAGATTAAAAAAAGTGATCCGGAAAAATATGAAAATTGGATCGAAGAACTAAATATTGATAATTCTGAGCTCGAATTATGGCAGGATATGACAGAAAAAATGTATTATCCTTATCTTGATGAATATGATGTCTATGCTCAGCAGGACGGCTATCTTGATAAAGAACAGAAATTAGTCTCAGATCTGGATAAGGAAGATATTCCACTCCATAAAAACTGGTCCTGGGATAGAATTTTACGCTCACCATATATCAAACAGGCAGATGTGCTGCAGGGGATTTATTACTTTAAAGAAGACTTTGATCGAGAAAGCACTGCCCGCCATTATGATTTTTATGAACCGCGAACAGTGCATGAATCTTCACTTTCTCCCTGTATTTATTCAATCCTGGCAGCTGACTTAGAGCGTGAAGAAAAGGCCTATCAGCTTTATTTGCGCACAGCCCGTCTAGATCTCGATAATTATAACACAGATACTGATGATGGTCTGCATATTACCAGTATGGCAGGTACCTGGATGTCAATTGTTAAGGGATTTGCCGGGTTTGAAGTGAAAAATGGGCAGGTAGAATTTAGACCATTTTTACCAGCAGCCTGGGATGGATTTAACTTTATGATTATGTTCAGAGGCCGCAGAATTAAAGTTGACGTCAGCAGACAAAAAACAAGCTTCTCCCTGGAAGAAGGAAAAGAATTGAAAATTAAAGTTTATGGTCAGGAATATCAGTTAAGCCAGACAAAAGAACTTGTTGTCGAAGATTAATTTTAAAAATTTATAATAATCACTGAAACTCTTTCAATATCTAAAAAAATCAAGCTAATAAATAAAGCTCCAGCCGGATTAATTAAAATCCTCTGGAGCTTTTTCTTATACATTTTCTTTTATTAATTCTTTAAACTCTTTTAAACTTCCCTGCCAGACCACGGGATAATCGCTATCTTTTCTCTTAATCATCTTATCCTCAATAATCAAAGTTTTAATACCCAGCTCAGATGCAACTGCATCTTCTTTTAAATCATTACCGACCATCAGGCAGTCTTCTGGAGCTGCATCTATCTTTTCTAAAATCTGACGATAATAATTAGGATTTGGTTTTGCATAGCTCATATTTTCATAATGAGTTAAAAGTTCAAAATCTGAAGCATCAATTCCAATCCAGCTCAATCTGGCCGCTACAGCTTCTTTTGGAAAAAGAGGATTTGTTGCCAGCACTAATTTCTTTCCCTGAGCTTTTAAATATTCAATAATTTCTGCAGGTGTCTCTCTATCAAGCTCAAAATAGCGATCCAGTTCAATAAATTGATCCTGATAAAATTGATCAAATCTTTCTTTAATTTTCGCTGCTTCAGCCTGATCATTAATTTCTATTTTTTCCATGAAATCTTCCATGAAAACTTCCTGATTGCTGGATCTGCCGTCATTTTTAATCATTTTTTTGGTAGAGCTCATTAAGATACCAATAAACTCTTCCTGATCAGCAGATAAATCTTCAAACTCTGCAGAAAGAGCACCAAAATAATATTTCAGAAAATCCTCAGTTTCAATACCCAGCAGTGTACCATCAAGATCAAAAAGAAAAACTTCTTTATTTTTAAACAAAACAATACCTCCTATAGATTCCAGTTCAATTAATCAACTTCAATTTACTTGGTTAAAATTTTTCCATCAAAGGTAAAAAGTTAGTTTGATCCACTAGTATTTCAACAAATTCTTTTAAATATTTGTAATCCAGCTCATCAAAACGTCCCTTTGTCGGGCTGTCTATATCTAAAACAGCAATCACTTCCCCACCAACAATTACCGGCAGCACAATTTCGGAGCGGGAGTTAGGGTCACAGGCAATATGTCCTGGAAACTCATGGACATCCTCAACAAGTATTATCTTGCGCTGAGAATAGGCAGTACCACAGACTCCTTTATCTTCATCAATTCGCACACAGGCAGTTTTACCCTGAAAAGGACCTAAAACCAGCTGATCCTGCTTCCAGATATAAAATCCGGCCCAGTTTAGATCATCCATTAAGTCAAATAATAAAGCTGAACTGTTGGCCATATTGGCCAGCCAGTCTCCTTCTGTTTCAATTAAAGCCTTTAGAGCACGGTTCATCTCTTTTAAGTTTTCTTCTTTTCTGCTCATTACACTCATCCTTTCAATTTTTAGCTATTAAATCTTATTTTTCTGCAGCAAATATTTTTTTAGCTTAGGACAAAATTTTAAGTATCATAATTTGCCTTTTAAAAATTCAAAAATAAGGGTACTAGAATCGGCACCAGAGTAGAAAGTACTGCTCCGCTGACAAAAGCAGGAATCACAACTGCCTCTCCTCCGGACTCTTTTACCAGCGGCAGGGTAACATCCATAGTGGTTGCCCCTCCAGGAGCAATTACTGCCAGACTTCCAAAATATTTAGCCACTAAAGGCAGAATCATAACTGTCAGCAGCTCTCGCAAAACATTAGTCAAAAAAGCAAGTGAGCCAAGCTCTGCACTATGTAACTTTGAAATTAAAACTCCGGATAAGCTGTACCAGCCAAAACCGGCTCCAACTGCAGCTGATTCGCCAGCAGCAAAACCAAAAGCTGTTCCACTTATAACTGAACCCAGTAAAGAACCAAGAGCTATCAAAATAGGAATGACAATCAGTTTCCAGCCCATTAACCTCAGATCCTCAATAATTTCTCGACTGGCACCTATGTCAATGCCAACTCCAAACAGCAGTACTGCCAGAGAATAATTTGTTAGAGAATCAATCCAGCTCTGCTGACTACCATTAAGCAGAAAATATCCAGATAAAATACCAATCACAACTGAGGCAAAGATTAGGATGGTCATAGTATTATCAGCACTTTCTTCTTCAAGTTCAGCTTCTGTTTCAGGGTCTGCACTTAAAAGCAAATGGTTCAAATTAAAGATTCTGACAAAGAAAATTACGGCCAGCAGACTAAAAATAATGCTGACTGCTGCAAATACAAAAGCCTGAAAACCAATTTCTCCAAGCTGAAGCACTATCTGATCATTGCTGCCCAGATTGGCTCCCATTGCCAGCAGCAAAATTACCAGTCCTACTTTTGTAATCAAATCGGCGAATTTAACAAAATGATTTTTAGCATCAAGCTTAAAACCGAGTAAAATTCCTGTAAACAAAAAGAAAATAATTAAATAAAAATCCAAAACTACCCCTCCAGCTCTATTCTATATAATTTTTGCTGACATAATTAGATGTCATGGCTCTCAGCATAGCACTATAATTAATTTTAAAAGTTAATATATCTCCAACTTCCAAAATTTGCTCAGCCTCTGTAACATCTATTATTAAATGATCACTGCTGGCACCCAGCACTTCTATTCCATCAAGCTCCGGATAGAGTCCATGATAATCTATATCCTGTTTGCCGACTGCTAAAATCGCACGCTGCCGCAGCCCTTTATCCTCAATAATCTGACCTCTACCCTGTCCTCCGAAAGCCATTTCGCCTTCTGGATTTGAAGGTTTTTCTTTGAGCTCAACAATCTCAGCCTGAAGCCTAAAATTATAATGATTTAGGCCTTCAATTAAACTCTCATTTATAATATCTGTACCCAGTAAAACCGCCTCTCCAATTCTTAAATTACTAATATCCCGGGCCAGGCTCTGCTCTGTCAAAAGTCTCAGAGTTGCAGTATTACCTGCTGATAAAACATCAAGTTTATGGCCCAGCTTAGATTCCAGTTTGGTTTTTAAATTAATAAGATGGAGAGTATTTTTTTGATCGGGAATAATACCGGCAAAACAGCCTAAATTGGTTCCTATTCCCTTTAATTTGACTCCGGACAGAGCTTCTATTTTTTGTGCAAGTCCTTCCAGTTTTTCAGCCAGTATTCCTTCCCTGCGGTCACCAATATCAACCATAATTATTAAGTCAATTTTTTTATCGACCTCTACTGCTTTTTTAGAAATCAACTCTGCAGTTTTGGCTTCAGTCACCAAAGAAGCATCAATATAAGGAACAATTTCTTCAATTTCAGAAGGCATTGGTATTCTAAGCATCAAAACTTCTTCCTGATAACCAAACTCCCTAATTTTTTTTATATTTTCAATCCTCGAATCAGCTATGCTGCAAATTCCTGCCTGCTGATAGGCTTCAAAAATTTTCAAATCACCGGCAATACCTTTAACTACTGCTGTCAGTTTAATATCCTTCTTATCTAATTCCTGCTTTAATTTAGCTGCATTTTCTTTTATCTGATTTAAATAAATATCAAGCTGTGGATAATTCAATTCTGGTCCTCCTAAATTTTTTAAAAAATTAATTGATTCTGATTTAAATAAAATTTTCATCTCAGATCTTTTAGGCTGGTTTTTATCAAAAATGTTGGAAGAAAACTCCTTCTAAATCTTTGATTTAGTGGGAGAGGTTCACAATCTGTAACTATATTATACTCCACAATTGTCAATTCTTCAATAAACTAACTTAACTAAAAAAATAATCCCGACCGGCAGGTCGGGATAATAGAAATTATTAAAATTTTTTACTGAAATTTATTCAATATCAATGGTGCGCTTTTTAACAGGAGTCTTTTCTTTTTTAGGCAGATGAACCTTTAGAATTCCCTCATCATATTCTGCCTTAATATCATCCTGATTTACATTTTCAAGATAGAAACTGCGGGTATATCTACCCTGTCTTCTCTCACGGCGAATATAGTTATCTTCTTTTTCTTCTTTTTCTTCTTTGTGTTCAGCAGAAATTGTTAGATAATCATCATTAATTTCAAGCTGAATATCTTCTTTTTTCATACCTGGCATCTCTGCTTCGATGGTATATTCATCATCACTTTCTTTAATATCAGCTCTAAAACTGCGTCCGGCAAAATCCATCACATCACCAAAGAAATCGGAAACCAGACTGTTGAAAGGATCTTCGTCTCTTTCAGCAACTTCTCTCCGACTGCGGTTTCTAAATGGTACTAAGTCAAACATAAAACCACCTCCGAATTTAATTGTTATTATTTTTTCACCTTTATTTTCTACTTATATTATAAAACGAAAGTCAGAGAAGGTCAAAAAAGAAAAAGGCTGTTTTTTATTTTAAATTGTTGATTATCAAAGATTAGATCGCTCATACTCAAATATTCTTAAAATTACTCATTAATTTCTCTGCCGTCAATAAAAGTTTTTTGAACTTTAAAGTTCTGATTAAAAAGCACTAAATCTGCCTGATAACCGGGCTTAAGTCTGCCGAGTTTATGAGCTAAATTTAATTTGCGGGCCGGATTTAGAGTAACCATTTTGAAAATTTCCGGCAGCGATAATTCTGTAACTTCCATTAAATTTCTAACTGCCTGATCCAGTGTTAAAACACTACCGGCAAGCACACCTGATTCAAGCCTGGCCGCTCCATCTTTAACTATCACTTTCTGACCCCCAAGCTCATATTCACCTTCTTCAAGTCCGGCTGCTTCCATTGCATCTGAAACTAAAATCACCTTATCCACACCCTTAGCCTGAATGGTAAACCGATCAACTGCCTGGTGATGGTGGATCAGATCAACTATTAACTCAACAGTAGCATCAGAATCAAATGCGGCTCCCACAAGTCCGGGCTTTCGGTGGTGCAGACCGGTCATTGCATTATATAAATGGGTAAAATGATTCATTCCAGCCCGATATGCCCGCTGAAATTCTTCATAAGTAGCGGCAGAATGGCCGGCAGAAGCGGTAATCTTATTTTGGTGAAGTTCTTCAATCAGCTCTAATGCACCTTCTATTTCAGGAGCCATACTTACAATTTCTACTATATCATAATAATCTCTTAACAGTTCAATTTCCGGTTCAATTAAATTTTCGCTGTTTTGTGCTCCTATATACTCAGCACTTATAAATGGTCCTTCAACATGAGTTCCCAGAACCCGTGCAGCATCTGTTCCATTCTTTTTAATCTGACGAATATTCTTCAATGCAGCCTGAATTTTATCTCTCTCCATTGTCATTGTTGTCGGCAGGAAGGAAGTTACTCCATGTGAAGCTAAGATTTTACTTATTTCATTTAAAGCTTCTCTGGAAGCATCCATAGTATCAAAACCACCACCGCCGTGAATATGAGTATCAATCATTCCTGGAGCCAGATAAGCTCCTTCAGCATCAATAACTTCCATTTCCATATCTGTTTCCAAATTATAGGCTGCAAGCTTTTCAATCACTCCACTTTCTTCATTTAATAATAAAGACCCATTACTTATAACTCTATCTTCCAGAATTATATTTGCATTTTTTATTAATTTCCGCATTTTATTCACCTCTAACATTAATTTATCTGTTCTCAGGCTTATTTTAAAGCAAATGTATTACAATCTTATCCCTTGAACAGATAAACTTATATAAATTATTTTATTTTTTTACTCTTCACTATCATCATCTTGATCCTTTGAAGATTCTCCGTAATCTTCAGAATCCAATTCCGCAAATTCATCTAATTTATCTTTTACTGCTTTATGAATCTCTTCTGCGTCAGAATCCAGCATGATTTCCAGACCCTGATCAATATCTTCAATACTGTAAAGGTTAAAATTGCCCTCTTCTACAGCATCAAGTACATCCTGATCAAGCATTAAATTATCAAGATTTCTTTTGGGTATAATAACTCCCTGATCACCGGTCAGTCCTTTAGCTTCACAGACTTTAAAGAAACCTTCAATTTTCTCATTAACTCCTCCAATTGGCTGTACGACTCCTTTTTGATTCATTGATCCAGTAATTGCAATATCCTGTCTAACTGGAATTTCAGATAAGGAAGAAAGAAGAGCGACTACCTCAGCACAGGTTGCACTGTCACCATCTACTCCACCATAACTCTGTTCAAAAGCAATAGAAGCGGTTAAACTTAAGGGAGTATCCTGAGCATATTTACCACCTAAGTAACCGGTTAATATCATAATACCTTTGCTGTGGATCCGACCACTCATTTTTGCCTCACGCTCAATGTTAATTACACCTTCTTTACCGAGATAACTGCGGGCTGTAATTCGAGCTGGCCTACCAAAAGTATAATTACCTGCCTGATAAACTGAAAGTCCATTAATCTGACCAATTTCTTTTCCACTAACATCAAGTAAGAGGTGGTCACGGTCAATCTGTTCCTGAATTTTTTCTTCCAGCAGATTGGAGCGTCTTTCTTTTTCTTCAATCGCCTTTATGACAGAACTGGCACTGACCACATCTTCATCAAAACTCTCAGCCCAGACATCTGACTCATATAAGATTTCAATAATCTCATTAAACTTAGTTGATAACTTTTCGCGGTCACCTGTTAAGCGGGAACTAAAGTCAATCATAGCTGCCACTGCTCCAGCACTGAACTCTTTTAGTTCATCCCTATTAATTACAGAAGAAATAAAGTCAGCAAATTTTGCTATATTATCTTCATTTCTTTCCATTTCAGTGTCAAAATCTGCTTTAATTTTAAATAGTTCGGAAAATTCTTCATCAAAGTTATAAAGCAGATAATAAATATAAGGAGAACCAATCATAATTACTTTTACATCTAGTTCCAGTTCCTCTGGTTTTAAAGTAATAATTGGTACACTTCTATATTGTTTGCCAATATTCTCTATAGTAATCTCCTGATTAATTAAAGCTCGCTTTAAAGTATCCCAGCAGTAGGGGTTTGTAAGCAGATCCTTAGCCTGTACTATTAAAAATCCACCATCAGCTTTATGCAGAGAACCACTTTTAATCATCGTGAAATTTGTTGTTATTGTACCAAACTGACTTTTACCCTCAATCTTCCCAAATAAATTATAATAAGTTGGGTTTTTTTCGTAAATTACTGGAGCTCCTTCAGTTTTACTGTTATTAACAAAAAGATTAATTTGATAACGAACGAAAAAATTACCCTCATTCTGCTGCTGCATTGCCATTAAAGGATTCTGTTTTTTATCATTATCACTGCGAAAATGGTCTAAATTATCTACAATATCTTCCTGAACTTCTTCTAAATAATCAACTATTTTTTCACAATCTTCATATTTATCCTGGAGATGACAGATTATAGGCTGTACAACTGAAATTCCTATTTTCTTTTCCAGCGCTTCCAGTTCCTCCTGCGCCTTCTCTTTAATTGAGCGAATTTCCCGCATCACCTGGGAGATTTCATTTTGAATTTCCTGACTTTCACTGCGAATTTTTTCTTTTTTTTCTTCATCCATTTCCTGAAAATCTTCGCGAGATATCGGTTCACCATCTTCATCAATTGGTACAGGAACCAGTCCCTGTGAAGTATTCTGCAGTATAAAACCTCTCTCTCGGGCTGAAGTCTCAAATTCCTGCATTACCTGATTCGATTTGGGCTGATATTGATTCATAATTTCTTTTCTTTCTTTTTCGTATTCCTCCCCTTCAAAAGCTCGAGGGATTTCTTCCTGCAGCTCTTCAATTATTTTATCCATGTCTTTTTTTAAATCACTACCTATTCCTGCAGGAACTCTCATTACTCGAGGTTCTTCCGGCTCAGAAAAATTAAAAACATAAAGTATATCTTTGGGCTGTTCCATCTCAGCCGACTTTTCTTCTGTCATATTTTCAGCATAAGTTGATTTACCTGTCCCTGATTCACCGGCCATAAAAATATTATAGCCGCTCTTATTAACTCTCATCCCAAAATCAAGCGAATCAGCTGCTCTATTCTGACCAATAATTTCTTCATCAATTGCAGAAAGTTCCTCAGTTGTTTCAAAATCCAGCTCTTCTGATTTAAAATTATAGTCCAAATTGGAAATAGGAATTTTATATTTTTCCATATTTTCACCCTTTCTAAATCTAATAATAAATCTATTATTCCAGAAAATTCAGATTAAAGTCCATATATAATTAATTCGTCAAACATTAAATTAATCCTGCTTTAAAAGTAAAGCTCTTTTCTATATTAAATTAAGGTAAAATATGCTAATAATAGTTGAAAAAGCTTCTCAATTAAGATAAAATAAAAATGTGTATGTTATTTTTTTAACAATACTGGGAGGTTAAATTATGGATAAAAATTTAGATGAAATTCCTGAGATTATCATTAGTAGACTGCCTGTCTATTATCAATATTTAAAAAGTTTACAGAACTCTAACAAAGAATATATTTCTTCTGAAGAACTGGCTGAATTAACAGGCTTCAGCAGTTCACTAATCCGTAAGGATTTAAGTTATTTTGGCACTTTCGGCCGCAAAAGTTATGGTTATGATGTTTACTGTCTTTTTCAGCAGTTTAGTATTATTATGGGTTTTAATTATAAGAAAAAAATCATTATAATTGGAGCAGGACATCTTGGACAGGCCCTTGCTTATAATAAGGGCTATTTAGAAAGAGGATATAAGTTGATTTCTATTTTTGATAAAAATCCCAAATTAGCTGGATTGGTGATCAATGATATTGAAATCCAGAACATAGATAATTTAGAAGGATTTATGGAAAATAATAAAGTTGATGTAGCAGCTTTAACTGTGCCCGGAGCTGCTGCCCAAAAAATTACCGACCGTTTGGCAGCGGCCGGAATAAAAGCAATCTGGGATTTTACTGAAGTACCTTTAAATGTGCCAGACGATATTTTATTAGAAGAACAGCTAATCAATGAAGGTCTCTGTAAATTATCTGTGAAGATGAATCAGCAGCGAATCAATGCTTCTGAAATTAAAGAAGACTTGAACTGTGAGCAAAAGTAAATTTACCGCTTCCTTTTTCTGCTCTCAGCTTATTATCAAAAATCAATTTACCCCTTCTAAAGGTCATAACGGGATATCCTTTAACTGTGAAATCATTGTAGGGACTATATTCGGCTGCAGAATGTAAATTTTCTGCAGTTAATTTCTTTTCTACATTTGGATTAAAAACAGTTAGATCTGCATCAGTTCCAGCCTCCAGAGAACCTTTTTCCGGATAAAGGCCAAATATTTTGGCGGGATTAACAGAAAGCAGTTCTACCAGCTCTCTAATGGTAATTCTGTTGTTTCTGACACCCGAACTGTAAAGCAGGGGCAGCAGCATTTCTGTACCGGGAATTCCCGGCAGTATTTCCAGACTGGAATCTGACTGCATTTTCTGCTCTCTACTGAAAGCACAGTGGTCAGTGGCCACTATCTGAAATTCATTCTGACTTATTCCCTGCCATAAAATCTGATTATCATATTTGCACCTCAGTGGAGGTGTCATGAAATAAAGCTGAGCATCTTCTCTATTCAAATATGAGTTATCAAGCAGTAAATAATGAGGAGTGGTTTCTGTATAAATTTGAGCCTTTCTGGACCTCAATTCTCGAACTACTTCTAATCCCTCAGCCGATGAAAGATGGACAATATAGAGCGGTATTTCTGCCTTTAAAGCTTCTTCTCCCATATCTTTAACTGCCAGGGCTTCTGCAATAGAAGGTCTGATAGCAGGATGAAATCTGGGAGCAGTTAAATCTCTGCTGCTGTAAACTTTTTGTAAATCCTGAATTAAAGCATCATCTTCTGCATGAACCTGAGGCAGAATATCAATTTCTTTAAGCCGCTTAAAAAGTTGAGCCCACTTTTCTCGCTCAATCATATAACCTACATCTTTATAAGTTGTAAAAAGCTTAATACTGGCCAGTCCCAGCTCTTTTAAATCAGCTAAATTTTTAGATATCTGATCATCAAAATCCTGAACTACCTGGTGAAAATTATAATCTATTATTGAATCAGCTGCCTCTTTTTTGCGCTCAGCAACAGAGCGCTTGAAATCACCGTCTTTTGGAAAATCTATATAGTCTATCACAGTTGTTACTCCACCAGCTGCAGCAGCTATACTTCCCTGATAAAAATCATCAGCAGTTACGGTTCCCCGCGAATGAAGAGAATAATGAGTATGGGCATCTATAATCCCGGGAAAAAGATATTTACCATCAAGATCAATTACTTTAAATTCACCTTTGAGTTCTTTTTCCTCAAAAAACCCTCTTTTTTCTTCTGCAGCTATTTTTTCTCCTTCAATTAAAATATCAGATTTTCTAATTCCTATATCATCAACAACTTTGGCATTTTTCA
>JBKHDA010000047.1:0-15221 GCA_046541575.1 Halanaerobium sp.
GAAGAGGCTTTAAAAAGAATGATTGAGGAAGCTGAAAAATTAAATGCAGATGCAGTAATTAACATTCGTTTTACCACTTCTCAGGTAATGGGAGGCGCTGCAGAAATTTTAGCCTATGGCACAGCAGTAAAATTAAAATAAGATCAAAAATAAATTTAAGACTTCATTTTATAAAAAGAAAAATATCTGGAGGAATTAGTTTATGCGATATTTTAATAAAATAGAGAGTGAAAGGAAATTATGAAGAAATTATTAATTTTTTTACATGCCTTTGTTGGAATAGGAGCTTTATTTGGTGGAGGTGGAGCAATATTAAATCCTGTTGATCCAATGGGGATTACAGTTGATGCTTTAAAAAACTCACCTTTTAGTAATTTTTTAATACCGGGCATAATTTTATTGGTAGTTATCGGCTTTGGTAATATATTTGCAGCAGCAGTTTTATATTATGAATATAAATATAGTCTGTATATCAGTCACCTGATGGGATTAGCACTTGTGGGCTGGATTGCTGTCCAGTGTGTAATGATGAGAGCTATTAACTTTCTGCATATAATATATTTTATAATTGGCGGAATAGAAACACTTTTATCACTGAGATTAATAATGAGAAAAAGAATAAAATATTGATGATCAATGTGGGCATTTTCTGCTCACATTTTGTTTTTAATGCAGGTAATAGATTAAATTCATTGAATAGTAAATTTAAAGACGAGACAAATTTTCAAAAAGGAGCAGATAAATGATTAATCATATACATATACTTGGACCATCAGGTTCTGGCACAACAACTATTGGTAAAGAAGTAAGTAAAGAATACAATCTGGCCCATTTTGATGCAGACAATTATTTCTGGAAACCGACTGAACCGCCATATCAGCATCTGCGTTCTATTGAAGAACGGCAGCGGTTATTAAAAAAAGATCTCGAAAACGAATCGGGCTGGGTAATTAGCGGCTCTTTTTGCGGCTGGGGCGATATTTTTATGGATAAATTTGATCTTGTGATTTATCTCTGGACCCCAATAAATGTAAGACTGCAGCGTTTAAAGAGCAGAGAACAACAGAGATTTGGTAGTGCAGTTCTGCCGGGCGGAAAAATGTTTGAAAGACATCAGAAGTTTTTAGATTCAGCTGCCAGATATGATTATGATCAGATAGAGATCAGGAACAAAAGAACTCATGAAGAATGGATGCAGAAGCTTGACTGTCCTGTTTTGAGAATTGAAGGAGAACAATCTGTAGCAGAAACGATGAAGATAATCAAAGATAAAATAGAGGAACTGGAAGAATGATTTAATTATATTTATAGAAAAATAATATAAAATAAATTTGATTTAAATATAATATAAAAAGTGGAGGTATAAAATGAGAGATATTTTAGTTTTAACAAATAAAATATTTGAACTACCACAGGGGGCAGAGGCAGAAGTCAGAGATATTTCTTCAGAATTAGAATTAAAAGTTGTAGAGTCCAGCATTGATTACTCTGAATTAATAAAAGAAGCAGAAATAGTATTTGGCTGGCCTAAAACCAGCCTGGTAAAAAAAGCTAAAAATTTAAAATGGCTTCACCTGCCGAGTGCAGGTGTTGATCGATATGCGAATAAAGATCTCTATCAAAATAATGATATTGTGCTAACAAATTCAAGTGGTGTTTATGGTAAACCAATTGCAGAACATGTTTTTGCAATGATTTTAGCCCATAATAGAAATCTAATTGATTATGCCTACAATAAAAAGGAAAAGAAATGGCAGCGCCAAAATAATATTAAGGATTTTTTTAATTCAACAGTTGGAGTTTTAGGATTTGGAGATATTGGCAGCACAATTGCTAAAAGAGCTAAATCCTGGGGTGCTCAGGTTTTAGCCTTAAAAAGAACGATGATAGAACTTCCAAATTATGTTGACCAGATTTATTTGACTGAGGATTTAGATAAATTGCTTAAAAAATCGGACTATGTAATTTTGACACTTCCGGGCACACCGGAAACAGAAGGGATAATTGGGAGAGAAGAGCTGCAACTGATGAAGGACTCAGCCTTTATTGTTAATATTGGTAGGGGGTCACTGATTGATCAAAAAGCTCTGGTTAAAGCTCTAGAGGAAGGTTTGATTGGTGGGGCAGGACTTGATGTAACTGAAACGGAACCACTTCCGGAAACCAGTAAGCTTTGGGAACTGGATAATGTAATTATAACTCCACATATTTCCGGGTTTTCTCCCACAAATGAGCAGCGTCAGTTTAAAATATTTAAAGATAATTTAATTCGCTATTTAAAGCAAAAACAATTATTCAATCAGGTTGATTTTGGATTGAAATATTAATTTATTTATTGCCCGAGCAAAAAGGAATTTTTGTTTTCGGGCATTTAAATTAATGAATTAATTTTCTCTAAATTTATTAAGAAAAATAAAGGTTAATAATTATTATTAGCGAAGTATAAAAATATAAACTCACGTCTGGTTGAGGACTGAACTCAATGAGCTTAAATAAACAAAATAATAAAACAAAGGAAGTAAAATATGACAGATGAAATTTTTAGAAGCAAAGAAATCAGAAAATTTAAAATAAACCAATTTATTGACACAGAAGATTTAATAATTAAGGAAAGTCCCCTAACTCTTTTTGTAAATGGTTATCAATTTTTAACTTTGATGATTTTAAAAGAGAATTTAAAAGAAGTGATTACTGGTTTTCTAGCATCTGAGGGAATTATCAAAAGTAAAGACGAGCTAAAAAAAATTGAATTTAAACAGGATAAGACAGTAGCTATGATTGAAGTTAAAAGTGATTTTTCGCCCGCAGACTACAAAAAAAGAACTCTAACATCTGGCTGTGGAGGTGGGTCAACCTTTATTAATCTTAAAGACTGTGCCGAAGCCCAGCAAATTAGAAGCAGTCAGCAGTATCCGGCAGAAATATTTACTAATTTAATGGTTGAAATGCAGCAGAACTCAGAATATTTTCAGCAGAGTGGAGGAACTCATACAGCTGCTCTGGCCTCAGAAAATAAGATAATATATCAGATTGAAGACATCGGACGTCATAATGCCCTTGATAAAATTATTGGCAGAGCCCTGCTGGAAGATATTAATTTGAAAGATAAAACTATGCTTACAAGTGGGAGAATTTCTTCGGAGATGATTATTAAAGTGCTTAAACAGGGTATCCCATTTTTGGTTTCACGTTCGGCTCCAACTGATGCAGCAGTTAAAATTGCAAGAGATAGAAATATTACTCTGATTGGATTTTGCAGGGGGAAGCGTTTTAATATATACAGTGGAGAAGAAAGGGTAATTATAGAATAATAGTTAATAATATATTTTTTTAAAAAAGAGAATGGAAGGGGATTGCTGATGGCAGTAAAAAAAAGAATTTTAATTGCCAAGCTGGGACTTGATGGTCATGATCGGGGAGCAAAGGTGGTTGCCCGGGCTCTAAAAGAAGCGGGAATGGAAGTTATTTATACAGGGCTCCGCAATACAGCAGAAGAAGTTGTGCGTTCCGCTCTGCAGGAAGATGTTGATATTATTGGTGTTAGTATTCTTTCAGGTGCTCATAAAACTCTTTTAGAAAAACTATGCAGACTGCTGGAAGAAGAAGGGATTAAAGATATCCCGATTATTGTTGGAGGTATAATTCCTAAAGATGATTACAGTTATCTTAAAGATTTAGGAGTCAGTAAAATTTTTGGCAGTGGAACCTCACTTGGAAAAATTATTAATTATGTTGCAGAATTAACATAGAAATTAAAAAAATATAATTTAGGGGGAGGGGAATATTCTGAGTGCTAAAATAAATAAATTATTTTGTCAGAGCCTCAGAGAATTTATTAATGCCATTAGATCCGGCAGCGAAAAAGAAACAGCAAGGGCAATTAGTCTGCTGGAAGAGCGGGATCCGTTAAGTAGAGAAATTATGCAGCAGCTGTATCAGCATTACACTAAAGCTTATATTATTGGGATTACCGGTCCAGCCGGATCAGGCAAAAGTTCTCTCCTGAACTTAATGCTCAAACAGTACTTAAAAAAATCAGAAGAAAAAATTGCTGTAATTGCAGTTGATCCGTCAGCTCAGCAGAGTGGAGGTGCCTTTCTGGGAGATAGAATAAGAATGAAGGAGCTTTTTAATGATCAGCGAATTTTTATCCGCAGTATGGCCAGTCGAGGCAGCTATGGTGGGGTTAATGCTGCTGTTTATGACACAGCTGTGATTCTGGCAGCTGCAGGTTATCAAAGAATTATTATAGAAACAGTTGGAGTGGGACAGACAGAAATTGATATAGTTAGTTTAGCTGATACAACTTTGGTGGTCACTGTTCCTGAAGCAGGAGATGAGATTCAGATTTACAAATCTGAATTAATGGAAATCGGAGATATCTTTATTCTTAATAAAGCAGATCTGCCTCAGGCAGTCAGGATGGAAGTTTTGATAAATTCTCTTTTTTCTCTTAAAAAAGAAGAAAATTTAAAAGATAACAATAAAGAGATTTCTAAATCCAGCTGGAAAAATAAACTTGTAAAAACCTCGGCTTTGAATAATCAGGGAATAGAATCTCTACTTGCAGAAGTTGAAAACCATTATAATTTCTTAAAAGAAAATAAAATTTTTGAAAAAAATAAGAAGCAGCAGTTAAAAAAACATCTGCTTAATTTATTCCAGTCTAAAATTACTGATAAAACGATGTTTATATTTAATCAAAAAGTAGATTTAGAAGAGTATTTTCGAATAATTTTAAGCGGGCAAGCCGCGCCAGAACAGCTAATAGAAGAATTTATTGATAATATTTTAGCAATCTGAGTTGACTTGTGGTCAGTTTTTTGCTATCCTTAATTGTGTCGATTAAATAAAGGAGGTAAAGTTGAATCTCAAAAATATAGAACATATAGGTATTGCTGTTCAGAATCTGGAAGAATCACTTAATTTTTATAAAAATATTTTAGGTTTGGAATTTCTCAAACAGGAAACATTAGAGGTGCAGGGAGTTAAAATTGCTTTTTTAAAAGTTGGAGAAAGCAAAATTGAGCTGCTTGAGCCTTTAAATGAGGAGAGTACTATTGCCAGATTTATTGAAAAGAATGGTCAGGGGATTCATCACTTTGCAATTTTAGTCGACAGTATTGAAGATAAGATCAAAGAAATGCAGGCTCAGGGAGCCAGGTTAATTGGAGATAAGGCAACAGTGGGTGCAGATAATATGAAAATTATATTTGTCCATCCCAAATCTACAAATGGAGTCTTATTAGAATTATGTGAATCACTTGCTAAGGAGGAAAAATAATGTCAGTAGAAGATAAGGAAAAGTCATTAGAAAATAAAAAAGAGACGATTCGTCAGGGTGGCGGTCAGGCAAGAATCGAAAAACAGCATAAAAAAAATAAAAAAACTGCCAGAGAGAGAATTGAATATTTACTTGATGATGGAACATTTAATGAATTGAACATGTTTGTTGAAAACCGCAGCACTTCTTTAGGAATGGACGAAAAGGAAGTTCCCGGAGAAGGGGTTGTAGTTGGTTATGGTACAATTGAGGGCCGTCTGGTCTATGTGTATGCTCAGGACTTTACAGTAATGGGAGGTTCAGTTGGTGAAGCTCATGCTAATAAAATATCTGAGGTAATGGATTTAGCAGTTAAAAATGGAGCCCCGGTAATTGGACTTAATGATTCCGGTGGAGCTAGAATCAATGAAGGTATAGATTCACTGAATGGTTATGGAGAAATTTTCTACCGTAATACAAAAGCTTCAGGGGTAGTACCACAGATTACTGCAATTTTAGGTCCCTGTGCTGGTGGAGCAGTTTATTCCCCGGCAATTACAGATTTTATTTTTATGGTTGACCAGACATCAAAGATGTTTATCACCGGTCCCAGTGTAATCAAATCTGTAACCGGAGAAGAAGTTTCAGCTGAAGAACTGGGTGGAGCTCTGACTCACAATCAGGTCAGTGGTGTTGCTCACTTTATGGAAGACAGTGAAGAAGCTGCTCTGAATAATATCAGAAGATTATTATCTTACATACCTGATAATTATAAAGAGGAGCCGGAAAAGCTTGAAGTTACAGATGATCCGGGGCGCAGTACTGAAGAACTGAGAAAGATTGTTCAGGAAAATCCTCAAAAGGCTTATGATGTTAGAGATGTAATTGATATTCTGGCAGATAAAGACAGTTTTATGGAAGTCCAGCCCTATTTTGCTCAGAATGCAGTTATTGGTTTTGCCAGATTAAATGGGCGCAGTGTTGGTATAGTTGCCAATCAGCCTCAGCACCTGGCAGGGTGTTTAAATATTGATGCTTCTACTAAAATTGCGCGCTTTATCCGCTTTTTAGACAGCTTTAATATCCCAATTGTTTCTTTAGTTGATGTACCGGGATATATGCCGGGTACAGAACAGGAATATGGGGGAGTAATTCGTCACGGGGCAAAAGTTTTATATGCTTATTCTGAGGCAACTGTACCTAAAATTACTCTGATTATGCGTAAGGCATATGGTGGTGCTTATATTGCAATGGGCAGTCGTTCTGTGAGAGCAGATTTAGTTTATGCATGGCCGATAGCAGAAATTGCAGTAATGGGACCTGAAGGTGCAGCCAATGTAATTTATAGGAAGGAAATTGCAAAAGCCGATGATCCGGACCAGCTTCGTCAGGATAAAATAGATGAATACAAAGATAATTTTGCTAATCCATATATTGCAGCTAAAAGAGGTATGGTTAATGATGTGATTAAGATGGAAGAGACTAGAGCCAAGCTGATCAATGGTTTAGAGATGATGATCAATAAGCGCCAGGATGGACAGGATAAGAAGCACGGCAACATTCCTTTATAAAAATTATTTAAAAACGGTCTACAAAATAAGGCCTAATTATAAAATATTGTAATAAGTAGGTGAAATTATGAATAATTATGTTCTTGGTCTGGAGTTGTTAATAATTGGAATGGGGACGGTTTTTCTTTCCCTATATTTACTTTCGGTTTTCCTTTATTTCAGTGGAAAACTCTTTGGACCGGAAAGTGAAAATAAAAAGAAAGCTAAAAAAGCAGCAGAAACTTCAAAAGCTGAATTAGAAAAAAAAGATAATCAAATAGATAAATTAGAACAGGGATTTTCTTCTAAAAAAGCTGCAGCTGTAACTGCAGCAGTTTATGAGATGTTAAATGATCAAAAAAATTATCGGATAATTTCTATTCAAAAAAGTAATCAAAACTGGAAAAGATAGGAGCTGAATATAGAATGAAAAAATTTAGAGTTGAGGTAGATGGTGAAGAATTTATTGTAAATGTTGAGGAAATTGGAAGTGAAGCTGGCGGGGAAGCAGTTCAGAGCAGCACAGCAGGTGCAGGCAGCAGCTCTGCAGCTCAGAAATCAAAGCCTAAAAAAGCTGCTCCTAAACCAAAAAAACAGCCCCAAAAAGAAATGGCTGCACCGGCTGATATTGGTGAAGGTGATGTTGTGGCACCAATGCCCGGCAGCATCTTAGAAATCAATGTAAAAAAAGGAGAAACTGTCAGCAAAGGTGATAATTTAATTGTATTAGAAGCAATGAAAATGGAAAACGAAATAACTGCAGCCCAGGCAGGAACTGTCAAGGATATTAAAGTAAGAGTCGGCGACAGTGTTGATGCAGAAGATTTACTGCTGGTAATTGAGTAGGGGGTTAAATCATGTTAGATAAGATTTCGCTATTTGTCCAGTCAACAGGTTATTTAAATCTGGGCTTAGGACAATTTATAATGATTATCATTGCCTCCATACTTTTGTATCTGGCAGTGGTCAAAGAATATGAACCACTCCTTTTAGTTCCTATTAGTTTTGGAATGCTTTTAGTTAATTTACCATTAGGTGGATTAATGGCAGCAGGAAAAGACGGACAGGTTGGAGGTCTATTATATTATCTTTATCAGGGAGTTAAACTTGGTATTTATCCTCCAATTATTTTTATGGGAGTTGGAGCCTGGACTGATTTTGGTCCGATGATCGCCCAGCCCAAAACCGCTCTTTTGGGTGCAGCAGCTCAGTTTGGTATTTTTGCTACTATTTTTGGAGCAATTGCCCTTGGTTTTTCACCTGCAGAAGCGGGAGCAATTGGAATTATAGGGGGAGCAGATGGACCGACTGCAATTTTTTCTGCCAGTCAGCTTGCCCCACACTTACTGGGGCCAATTGCAGTAGCAGCTTATTCTTATATGGCTTTAGTACCAATTATCCAGCCTCCGATAATGAAGGCTTTAACTACTAAAGAAGAGCGCCAGGTAGAAATGGAGCAGTTAAGACATGTAACTAAAAAAGAAAAAGTTATTTTTCCAGTAGCTGTAACCTTACTTGGAGGTTTATTAGTACCTTCTGCTTTACCGCTTTTAGGAAGTCTGATGTTTGGTAATTTAATGAGGGAAGTTGGAGTTGTTGACCGCTTACTTAAAACAACTCAGAATGCCTTAATGAACATAGTAACACTTTTTTTGGGATTAACTGTTGGAGCAACCGCCAGTGCAGAAGCATTTTTAAATGCAGAAACACTTGGTATTTTGGCCCTGGGTTTAATTGCTTTTAGTTTCGGTACAGCAACAGGAGTACTGCTTGGTAAATTGATGTATCGTCTAAGTGGTGGAAGAGTTAATCCACTGATTGGAGCAGCAGGAGTTTCTGCAGTGCCGATGGCAGCCAGAGTTGTGCAGAAGGTTGGTCAGGACGAAAATCCATCTAACCATCTTTTAATGCACGCAATGGGACCTAATTTTGCCGGAGTTATCGGTTCTGCAATAGCAGCCGGTACTTTGCTTTCAATCCTGGGTTAAAATTAATATACAGCATTGAAAAATAACAATAAGAATAAAGATTAAGCCAGCAGTTTAACTGCCGGCTTAATTTATAATAATAAAATTCAGAAAATTTAATAAATTATATTTAATTTAATCATAAATAAAAAATAAGATATAATTTCAATTTTTTAAAAAAGTAGTGAGTAGAGAGCAGCTGGCTTCATCTCCGCCTGAAATCAGGCAGTAAGATAAAAAAATATTTATAAGGAGTGAGAATATGGCCAGAGGTGATAGGGTAGAAATTAAACATCCTAGCTGGTGTAAAAACTGTGGAATCTGTGTCTCAGCCTGTCCCACTGATATTTTAACTCAGGGCAGGGATAGAGTAGAAATTCTTGATTTGGAAAACTGTATAGGATGTCAAAATTGCGAACTGATCTGTCCCGACTTTGTGCTGAAGGTGGTGGCAAGTGATGAAAACTAAAATATTCCGTCCAGAAAAAAGAGCAGTATTAACCCAGGGTGATCAGGCTGTTGTAGAAGGAGCACTGGCAGCAGGGGTAGAATTTTTTGCTGGTTATCCAATTACTCCAGCTTCCGAAATAGCAGAAGGATTTGCTCGAGAACTGCCTAAAATTGGAGGTAAGTTTTTACAGATGGAAGATGAGATTGCAGGAATGGCTGCAGCTGTTGGGGCTTCTCTTGCCGGTAAAAAAGCGATTACAGCTACAAGTGGTCCCGGATTTGCTTTAAAACAGGAAAATCTGGGTTTTGCAACTATGATAGAAGCACCGGTGGTGGTAGTTAATGTCCAGCGAGTTGGACCATCAACTGGACTGCCGACTTCGCCTTCTCAGGGTGATGTTATGCAGACCCGCTGGGGAAGAAATGGTGATCAGGAAATAATTGCTCTTGCACCTTCATCTGTAGCAGAAAGTTATGAACTAACAATTAAAGCGGTGAATTTAAGCGAGAAATTCAGACAGCCTGTAGTTCTACTGCTGGACGAGGTTATTGGACATTTACGTGAAAAAATATATTTAAAAAGCAGTGAAGAAATTGAAATAGTTAACAGGAAAAAACCTGATGCAGATCAGGATCCCGATCAATATCTACCCTATCAGCTGACAGATGATTTGGTACCTCCGATGGCTGATTATGGCAGTGGTTTTAAATATCACAGCAGTGGACTGTTTCATGATCAGAGTGGTTTTCCAGATGGTAAAAATGAAACTGCAAGGCTGATGCAGGATCGGCTGCATAATAAACTGCATGATAACCTTGATCAAATTATTCTTTATCAAAAAGATATCAGAGAAGATGATCGGGTAGCTGTTTTAAGTTATGGTTCAGCTGCCAGAACGGCAATTAGTGCAGTCAATACGGGACGTAAGGACAATCTTAAAGCAGGCTGGTTTAAACTTCAGACTATCTGGCCTTTTGCAGAAAAAGAGATAGCAGAACTTGCTTCTCAGGTAGAAACCATTATTGTACCGGAATTAAATCAGGGCCAGCTGATTAGAGAAGTAAAAAAAGCGGCTGCCGGTGAGGCTGAAGTGCTTGGTATAAATTCTTATGCCGGAGAGTTAATTAAACCAGAAGAAATCAGAGCCCTGCTGGAGGAGGTATTATAATGGAAATTGAAAAATATTTGAGAAACGATAAACTGCCTCATATTTGGTGTCCTGGCTGTGGACACGGAACTATTTTAAATTCATTTATTAGAGCTTTTGCTGAAAGTGATTTAGATCAGGATAAAACAGTTGTAATTTCGGGGATTGGCTGTTCCGGACGGGCTACAGGATATTTAAATTTTGATACTCTGCATACCACTCATGGGAGAGCGATTGCTTTTGCTACCGGAGTTAAAATGGCAAATCCTGATTTAAATGTAATTGTAATGACAGGAGATGGAGATGGTTCTGCAATTGGAGGCAACCATCTGATCCATGCTGCCCGCAGAAATATTGATTTGACAGTAATTTTATTTAACAATCAGATTTATGGAATGACAGGAGGACAGTTTTCTCCAATGACTCCCACCGGTGATTTTGGAACTACTGCTCCCTATGGAAATATTGATCAAAATTTTGATCTGGCAAGACTGGTAGAGGGAGCTGGAGGAACATTTATAGCTCGGGGTGCAGCTTATGACCCAAGACAGTTAAAGAAATTATATCTCGCTGCTTTAAAACATCAGGGTTTTTCGTTTGTGGAAAGTTTTTCACAGTGTCCTGTTAGTTACGGACGTCAGAATAAAGCCGGTGATGCTGTAGAAATGCTTAAGAAACAGCAGCAGAATACAGTTAGTTTCAAAAAATGGCAGCAACTTAGTACAGAAGAAAAAAATAATAAATATCCGCTGGGAATATTAAAAGAAGTAGATAATCCTGAGAATGAATATACAGAGCGCTATCAGAAAATCATAGAAAAGATAAAAAAAGAGGAGGCTTTATAATGGGCAGATATGAGATCAGATTGAGTGGTGCCGGTGGTCAGGGGATGATCCTGGCAGGAATTATACTTGCTGAAGCAGGTGTGATGGTTGACAATTTGAATGTCAGTCAGAGCCAGTCCTATGGTCCAGAATCAAGAGGGGGAGCCAGCAGAGCTGAAGTGGTTTTTGATGAAGATCAGATTGATTTTCCAAAGGTTATTAAACCTGATCTTTTAGTCTGTTTAACTCAGGAGGCCTTTGCTCAATATGGAGCAGATTTAAAAAGTTATGGAGTAATAATTGCTGACAGCAGAATTGATATTTCAAATATTGAGCCTGAATTTAAAGATAATATATATCAGCTTGATATTTTAGACCTGGCAGCAAAAGAAATAGGAAAAGAGATTTCGGCTAATATGATTGTGCTTGGAATAATTGCCAGAATAATTCAGACAAAAATTGCTGTAGAATTTATTAAAAAGGCCATTATCGAAAAGGTGCCCCCAAAAACTGTGGATGCAAATATGAAAGCTTTTGAAGTGGGTTTCAGCTTAAAACTGGATAAAAGGAGCTATGCTTATGGGAGAATATAATGGAAATAAGCAGAGTCAAAATAAATTATCTGATCTGAAAAAGAATAAAGAAAGATGGGAGAAAAATAAATATCAGAAAACGGCTGAGCGTTTTGGCTTAAGAAAGAATAATTTTACTTCTGATGCTGAAAAGGAAGCAGAGCCTCTATATACTCCTTTAGATTTAGATAATATTAATTACCAAAAAGATCTTTCTTTTCCAGGTGAATTTCCCTATACAAGGGGAGTATATCCAACAATGTACCGCTCTCGACTCTGGACAATGAGGCAGTATTCTGGTTATGGTACAGCTGCAGAAACCAATAAGCGTTTTAAATATCTTTTAGAACAGGGACAGACAGGCTTAAGTGTTGCCTTTGATCTGCCAACTCAGATCGCTTATGATTCTGATCATCAGCTTGCTGAAGGAGAAGTGGGCCGAGTTGGGGTAGCAGTTGATAGTGTAGAAGATATGCAGAGGCTTTTTGCTGATATACCTCTGGCTGAAGTTAGTACCTCAATGACTATTAATGCTCCTGCAGCAGTTATTTTAGCCATGTATATTGTGACAGCAGAAGAAAAGGGAGTTAAGCCCAAAAATCTGGCCGGAACCATTCAAAATGATATTTTAAAAGAATATATTGCCAGAGGAACCTATGTTTATCCTCCTGAGCCTTCTTTAAGATTAATTACGGATATTTTTGCTTACTGTTCAAAAAAGATGCCTGGATTTAATACTATCAGCATCAGTGGCTATCATATCCGAGAAGCAGGTGCAACAGCGGTTCAGGAACTCGCCTTTACCCTGGCTGATGCTGTCGAATATGTCAAGCAGGCTTTAGCAATTGGGCTAGATATCGATGATTTTGCACCAAGACTTTCATTTTTCTTTGCTTCGCAGATGAATATTATGGAAGAAGCAGCTAAGTTTAGAGCTGCCCGCAGGCTCTGGGCTGAAATTATGGAAGAAAGATTTGATGCCCAAAATGAAAAATCTAAACTGCTTCGTTTTCATACTCAAACCGCAGGCACAGCTCTGACTGCTGAGCAGCCTTTAAACAATATAATCCGAGTTACCATTCAGGCACTGGCAGCGGTTATGGGAGGAACTCAGTCGCTGCATACAAATTCTTATGATGAAGCACTTTCTCTGCCATCAGAAGAAGCTGTAGAAATTGCCTTAAGAACTCAGCAGATAATTGCTGAAGAAAGTGGAATTGCTGATGTAATTGATCCACTTGGTGGATCCTATTACTTAGAAGAGCTTACTGATTCATTTGTCCAAAAAAGCAGAGAATATCTGGGTAAAATTGATCAGCTGGGAGGAATGGTCGAAGCTATTAAGAGCGGCTATGTACAGCGTGAAATTCAGGAAAGCGCCTATCAAAAACAAAAAGAAATTGATGAAAAAGAGAAAATAGTTGTCGGCATCAATAAATATCGAAGTCAAAAAGAGCGAGCCAAGGTTGATCTTTTAAAAGTTGAT
This sequence comes from Halanaerobium sp., assembly GCA_046541575.1. Taxonomy (GTDB): domain Bacteria; phylum Bacillota; class Halanaerobiia; order Halanaerobiales; family Halanaerobiaceae; genus Halanaerobium. The sequence goes on from JBKHDA010000047.1 coordinate 13,261, forward strand.
CCGGCTCTGGAAGCAGCACAAAAAGAAAGACTGCTGGAATTAAAAAACAGAAGAGATAAAAAGAATGTTAAAAACACTTTAAAGAGAGTTGAAGAAGCTGCTGAAAATGGAGATAATCTTATGCCTCCAATTATAGAAGCTGTTAGAGCCAGAGCAACATTAAATGAAATTAGTGATCGACTTCGGAAAATATTTGGAGAATATCAAAATAGAAATATTTAATTAATTTAAAAACCCTGTCAATTTTAGGCAGGGTTTTTTCAATTTATAAAGAAATATATTCTTAAGAGTCTTTATTAAATAATACTTTACTTTGATTAACAACTTTATTCAATTAATAGTCTGGGGGTAAAATTATGTTAAAAGGTGAGAAAATGAAACAGTTAAAAGGTAGATTGAATAACTTAACTGAGGAAGTTGTACTGGAAATGCTGGGAAATATGCTGCAGCGAGAGGAGTTTGACGATATCTGTAAAGATGAGGACTGTTTATTAGATATGGCAACTTATGCTTTAAACCGCTTACCTGCAAAATATGTAGCAACTTCTAAAGGAGAAATTTTTACAAAAACTGAAGAACTGGAACAGCAGCACTCAGTGGATGTACTTTCAGTTGTGACAAGAGCAATTAAAGTAGTATCTGAGAATGAACATCATAAGAATCATTAAAAATGATAATAAATTTAGAAAGTCTTGTTGTTAGGAGAGATTTTTATGTTTAAAGAGCGATTTTTTAAAATTGGTCATGGAATTATTATTTTACTTGTTATAATATTTTTGTCAGGTCAGATACCATATTTTACGGCTCCTTTAACTGCCGTGCTTAGTTTTGTTCTGCTGCCGCTGTTATTTAGCACCTTTTTATATTATTTAATGAGACCTCTTGTTAGGTTTTTGCATAAGTGGATAAAAAATAAAGCTTTATCAATTGTGATTTCTTTTTTGGTTGTAATTGCTATTCTAGCGATAGTATTTTATTTTGGCGGCAGTATTATTTATGAACAGAGTAAAGAATTGAGTCAGAATTTAAGAGGAAATTATAATTATATTTACAATTTCATTTTAACAATAATTGAGCGATTAAGAGAATCTGTAAACTTTGATCAGGGAATTTTAGAAGAGCTGAATGTAAGAGAAAGATTATTATCATATGCGGATGATCTGGCTCAGAGAGTTTCGTCATATAATTATATGGGAATCTTTAGTTCAATAACTAATTTTGGTTTAATAATTATTTTGATTCCCTTTGTTCTCTTTTATTTGCTTAAAGATGATCAAAAAATATTTGAGAATATGATGGTAATTGTTCCAGAAGATAAAAAACGGAGTATAGAAAAATTGGCGGTAGAAATTGATCAGCTTTTATCAACCTTTATTAGTTCTCAGCTGGTTGTAGCTTTTTTTCTGGGTTTAGTAATGTTTATTGGATTTTTAATAATTGGTCTACCCAATGCGGTTGCTCTTTCTGTTATTGCAATGATAACTTCTCTCATTCCAATAATCGGGCCATTTTTTGGCAGTCTTCCTGCAGTTTTTGTTGCTGTTACTAAAAGCTGGTTTTTATTTTTGGGGGTAATGGTAATTATTCTGATTGCTCAGTATTTAGAGGGTAATGTAATCAGACCTCTAGTCCAGGGCAGAAGACTAGAAATCCATCCAATTATAGTATTATTTGTAGTTTTATCAGGTGTATATTTATTTGGTTTTATTGGTGCTTTAACGGCTGTTCCGTTATATGTGGTTTTGAGATTGATTTTTAGAAAAAAATATATAGATAAGTAATTGGTGAAGGTACCGGGTACCTGGAATTTTTTTCCAGGTACCCGGTACCATTTTTTATATGTAAATTTAATTACTTTTTCAGCTAAAACCTTGACTAAAGTTGAGTAATGTAGTAGGATATAACTAGTAGAATGTTGAGCAGATAACTTTAATAAAGGAGATGACATAGATTATGGATAA
>JBKHDA010000048.1:0-15157 GCA_046541575.1 Halanaerobium sp.
GTACCCGGTACAAAAAGAAAGAGGTGAAAATTATGGATGGAAATAAAAGATCTAATATCAAAAAAGGTTTAAAAGTAAAAGTTGTTCAGAAAAAGGATCAGAGAAGTGGAAATTTGACCGAAGGTGTTGTTAAAAGAATTTTAACGAATTCGGCAACTCATCCTCATGGAATTAAGGTTATGCTCGAAAATGGAAAAGTTGGACGAGTTAAAGAAATAGAATAATAGCTGCAACTATTACCCATATCGCTGAGGTGTGGGTAATTTTTTTTATTTTTTAACTACATTTTATTTTAATGAGTAAACATAACCTGTATAATAGATATAGATGATTAGAAAAATAAAACTTAAATCAAAGGATGATAAAATGTTAAAACAAATTAAAAATTTCTTCAAAAAATATAAAGACAAAAAACTTTTTAAACAGGGAATCAAAAAATTGGATGATGGTTACTATCAGGAGGCAGCAGAGATCTTATTTCAAATAGAAGACAGCCAGCAGGTAGATCGGGAAATGCTTTTTTTCAATTTAGCGGGTGCCCTGATCGGTCAGGACAAACTTGATCAGGGGGAAAAATACCTAAATAAAGCAATTGAGATTGAAGCTGAGCATGATTTTCTCTGGGCCACCCTGGCTGAGGTAAATATCCTGCAGAAAAACTGGGATGCTGCTGAAAAAGCCATCGATAAAGCCCTGGAGCTTGAGCCGGGTAAAAAAATTTATGAGAGTAAAAAAGAAGTAATCTGCGGCAGCAAAGAACTGAAGGAAAATTATCTTAAATATTTTGATCTGCTTAAAAAATCGATTGAAGAACAGAAAAATGAAAACTGGCAGCAGAGTGTTGAGCTTTTAAGAGATGCAGTTGATCACTATGACAAAACCGGTTATGTCTACAATCAGATTGGAGCTATCTATAATAATAATCTCGGTAATAAAGAGCTGGCTGCAGAATTTTTTAAAAAGGCAATTGAAAAAGAGCCGGATAATGATGTTTTTATCCGCAACCTGAAACAGGTGCTGAAAAACTAAGTTTAAAACTTCCTTCTGGACTCAAATTTAATCTCCTTTCCTGTTGTTCTTGCCGTTCAAATATAATATAATGAAATATAGACTTAAAATTGGAGGCCGCAAAAATGGATTTAGACTTTGATTATATAAAATCATTTTTAATAGAAGAGTTGAAGGCTGAATTGATCTATCTTTTTGGTTCTTATGCCGGCGGCAAGGCTAGAGCTGACAGCGATCTTGATCTGGCATTTTTAACTTCGGAAGAGATTGATGATTATCAGCGTTTTTTAACAGCTCAAAAATTGGCCTCTAATTTAAATATTGATGTAGATTTAATTGATTTAAGCAAGGCTTCTACTGTATTTAAGGCTCAGATTATTCAGGGGCAACTTCTTTATGCTCAAAATAGGCAGCAGAAACAGGAATTTGAACTTTTAGTCTTAAAAAAATATGCGCGTCTTAATGAAGAAAGAAAAGAAATTATCGAAAAGATTGAAAGAGGTGCTGAAAATGGATGATATTTTAATTAATAAAAATGAAACAGTAAAGCGCTGTATTAAAAGAATTAATGAGGAATATCAGGGTAATCCGAAAAATCTAGAAAATTATACCAAACAGGATTCCATCATTTTAAATATTCAGCGGCTCGCCGAAGCAGCAATTGATATTGCAATGCATATTGTGGCAGAACTTGATTTAGGGGTGCCTCAAAACAGTAGGGAAGCTTTTCAATTTTTAGCAGCAGAGAATCTCATTGAAGCAGAAATGGCAGAAAAGTTAAAGGCAATGGTTGGTTTTAGAAATATTGCAGTTCACGAGTATCAAAAGCTGAACTTAAAAATTGTGGAAGCAATAATCGAAAATGAAATTGAGGAAGTTAAAAACTTTTCTCAAAAAATGATTAAAAAAATGGCGAAAAAAAGTTAGCAGAGCAGGAGCTGAGATAATGAGCAGCAGAGATATTATCAAAAATTTGGTATCAAATAAAATATACAGACGCGGAATTGATTATTATAATATGGGAAGGGTTCTGCAGTACAGAATTAAAAAGATTGAACCCAACTTTTATCAGATTTCAGCTCAGGTTTCTGGAACAAAAAAATATAAAGTTAAATCGGAAATTAGACTGCGGCATGACGGCCTGGAATTTGAAAGCAGCTGTGACTGCCCCTATGATTGGGAAGAATACTGCAAACATGAGGTAGCTGTTCTGCATAAATTTATGGAAGAGGATTTTCGCTCACCCAAGGTTAATTATGAGGCCGGAACTGCCAGGGAAGGTGGAATAGCTGAGCTTAAATTTTCAAGACAGGAGTCGGAAGCAGATATAGTAGAGCAGCGAATTGCTGACCGCAGTTTTAACAATCTGCTGGAGCTGACCAAAAATTATGATGAGAGTGAAATGCCCAAACTGGAATACAGTATTAAGGGGATTTTAAAGCAGGAGCTGAAAAATTTTAAACTGATTTTTGACTCTAATTATCTCAGTCAGCAGGAGCTGGAAGAGGTTGTAAACTCTTTAAATGAGGACCAGCACTATGCTTATTATAAAGAAAGTCTGCTTAAAAAATATTTTTACGGTAGAGAATTAGAGCTTTTAGAAAATTTATCTGATTTACTCAAAAGTAAGGGGCGCGGCAGTTCCCTGCTCTTAAATAAAAATGAGGAAAATCTGGACTTTCTGCTGGAGCTGAGCCAGAATTTCAAAGTGCAGCTGGAGGAAAATGGATTTATTATAAAAACAGGAAAAACTCTGCACCCGGAATTAAAGCTGGAAGGTGATCTGGCAGAAATTAAGATTGACTTAAAAGAAGATGATTTTCCAATTTATCAGGGAAGTGATAACGGCTGCCGCTGGACTGTAATTGAAAATACTGTTCACAAAGTTGATTTCTACAATTTTTCTGAACTGCCGACTAAATTTTTGATTCCCCAAAAACGGCAGGGAGAATTTTTATTTGAAATTTTACCTACACTTGAAAAAAATCTTGAGCTTGAGCGATCAAAAGAGCTGCAGGATTATGAGCTGATTAAGGAAAGTCCTGAGATTGAGCTGAAGCTTGATTATGACCGGGGGAATATCAGCTGTCAGCTGGAGGTAGAATTTGCAGGAGAAAAATACAGCAATACCGAGCTGCTGGGAATAGATACCGATCAAAATATTTATAAAAGGGATGAAAAAGATCCCAACCTCTGGTATGGAAGAGATAATAAAGCACTGGCAGAGGTTATTGACTTTCTGGAAGAATATAATTTTAAGGTTAGGCCCGAGCATTTTGTGCTTAAGGACAACAGTCAGATTCAGGAATTTATTACCGACGGAATGACTCATATTCCTGAGGACTGGAATGTTGAGCGCAGTGAGAGTTTTGATCAGATTGAAATTAAGGAGGTCAAGCTGGAGCCTATTGTTGAAATTGACGACAGTGAGGGAATCAACTGGTTTGATTTTTCGATCAGCTATAATCTCGGGGGCAAAACTTACAGCCGTCAGGAACTGCAGCAGCTGATTTCTTATAACAAAAAGGGAGAAGCATATATTAAGCTGGATAATCAGTATTATATTCTGGAGAGTGGGGCTCAGGAAGAAAAGGTTGAGCAGATGCTCAAAGATGCTGAAACTCAGGCTGAAGGATATCGTGCTCCCTACCATAATCTGCTTTATTATAAAAACCTGGTAGAAAAAAGCGGAATTAATTTTAAGGGTAATCAGGTTTTTAATGAATTAGAAGACGAAATCAGCGGCCTGAATGTAGTCAAAGAAAGGGATATTCCGGCTGAGGTAAAAAGTAAACTCCGCGATTACCAGAAAAACGGCTATAACTGGCTGCGTTTTCTGCATAAATATCACTTTGGCGGAATTCTGGCAGATGATATGGGTCTGGGTAAGACACTGCAGATGCTGACTCTGCTTAAAAGTGTGGAGCCGGAAAAACCGGCCCTGGTTTTATGCCCGAGAACTTTAATCTACAACTGGCAGGAGGAATCTGATAAGTTTTTTGATGACTTAAAAACTTTAGTCTATTATGGTACCCCGGCTGAGAGGGAGGAAATGAGACAGGATTTTAATGATTATGATCTAATAATTTCTTCTTATTCAACGATCAGCCGGGATGTGCAGGAGCTGAATGCAGAAGAGATAAGTTTTTCTTTTGCCATCTTAGATGAGGCTCAGCATATAAAAAATCACCGGACCAAAAGGGCAAAAGCTGTTAAAAATATTCAGGCCAGCTCGCGTCTGGCCCTGACAGGCACTCCTCTGGAAAATTCAGTAGAGGAGCTGTGGTCGATCTTTGATTTTCTGATGCCTGGTTATCTCGGCAACTACAGTTATTTTAAGAAAAATTTTTTAACACCGATTAATAAAAATAATGAACAGGAAAAAATGTCTGAACTGAAGGAGAGAGTTGCTCCTTTTATTTTAAGGCGGCGTAAGGATCAGGTTTTAAAAGAGCTGCCCGAAAAAATAATTAATGTTCATCCGGTCAGTATGACTCAGCTGCAGGAAGACAGCTATCAGACCGTACTGGAAGATGTCCGGGGTGAGCTGCAGCAGACTGTAGATGAAAAAGGTTTTAACAGGTCCCGAATTAATGTGCTGGCTGCTTTAACAAAGCTGCGCCAGATCTGCAACCACCCTTCTCTGGTGCTGGGAGATGAAGGCAGAGCTCACAATTCAGGTAAGCTTGATGCTTTAAAAGAGCTTTTGGCTGATGCCTTAAGCGGAGGCCACAAAATAATTGTTTTCAGCCAGTTTGTTAAGATGCTAAAATTGATCAGAGAAGAGCTGGAGCAGCAGGGAATTAATTACCTTTATCTTGACGGTTCAACCAGAAAGCGAATGGAAAAGGTAAGGGAGTTTAACAGCAATCCGGAAGTTGAAATTTTTCTGGTCAGCCTCAAAGCAGGTGGAGTTGGTCTAAACCTGACAGCTGCTGATATGGTGATCCACGTTGATCCCTGGTGGAATCCAATGGTCGAAAGACAGGCTACCGATCGTGCTCACCGACTGGGTCAGGAAAATCGAGTTATGGTTTATAAGCTGATTACCAGGGGGACTGTTGAAGAAAAAATGTTAAAACTGCAGCAGCGAAAACAGGATCTTTTCAATAATATAATTGAAAATAATGTTAATCCAATCAAAGCAATCAGCTGGGAAGATATTCAGGAACTTCTGGCTTATTAATCTAAATTTTAAGTATAGATAAATTAATATAAGTTAAAAAGAGATAAATAAAAGAGGAGAGATAAGATGGAGCAGCAGAAATTAAATAATAACCTGAAAGAAGATCTTTATCAGGCTATTTATAAGCGGAAGTCAATAAGAAAATATAAAGAGGAAAATTTAAGTGAGCAAAAATTGACAGAGATCAGAGGTTTTTTAGATAAGGCAAAAGTTATAAATCAGGAAATAAGATTTGAAGCAAAAATAGTTAATTCAGATAAAGTTAAAAGCCTGCTGCCTATCAGATCACCTCATTATCTTCAGTTTTTTTCAGAGACAGAGGGAGATTATCTTTTAAATGCAGGTTTTATCCTGCAGCAGCTTGACTTATATCTTTCAGCCAGTAGTCTGGGCAGCTGCTGGTTTGGATTGGCCAAACCTAAAAAAGAAATTATTGCAGAATCTGATTTAGAATATGTAATTACTCTGGTTTTTGGCAGTCCGGCAGAGCCAAGCCAGCGTGATTCAATTGAAGATTTTGACCGCAAACCCCTTTCAGAAATAAAAGAAGGTCAAAATCACTATGATCTGCTCGAAGCAGTAAGACTGGCTCCTTCGGCAACCAATGGTCAGCCCTGGTATTTTATTTCAGATAAAGATCAGATTCACCTCTATCAGCTGGAGCCAAATTTTATCAAAAAGTTTTTCTACGAAAAAATGAATAGAATTGATATGGGAATAGCTCTGGCCCACCTCTGGCTGGCAGCAGAGGTGCATAATAAGAATTTTGAATTTAAAAAACTGGCAGCCAGCCCGAAAGAATTAGAAGATTATAATTATCTTGGCACGGTTGAATTAGAAGCATAAAAAAAAGTACAGTAAAAGCGAATAATTTTCAATTATACAGGAGATGATTTAGTGAAGAGGAAAATAATTATTGATACAGATCCAGGAATAGATGATGCTGCGGCTTTAGCAATTGCTTTAAATAATCCTGAGCTTGAGGTAGAGATGCTGAGCACAACTGCCGGTAATGTTAATCTTAATTATACAACTGCCAATGCTCAAAAAATACTTGATTTTTTTGAAAAAGAGACTCCGCTGGCCAGGGGAAATAAACTGCCTCTTTTAAGGGAGTATGAGGATGCAAGTCAGTTTCATGGAGAGACGGGGCTGAACGGTTATGATTTTCCTGAAAGCAGCCGTCAGCTTTTAAAAGAGCATTCGGCAGTGGAAATGAAAAAGAAAATTTTAGCCAGTGATCAAAAGATCACTCTGGTTACAATTGGACCGCTGACAAATGCAGCCCTGCTTTTAAGTATGTACCCTGAGGTTAAAGAAAATATCGAAGAGATAGTAATTATGGGAGGTTCAACTATTGGCGGCAACACAAATTCCAGTGCTGAATTTAATATTAAAGTTGATCCCCATGCTGCTCAGATGGTTATCAATTCTGGACTTCCAATTACTATTTTCGGGCTGCGGGTGACCACCAGAGCTCTTTTGACTAAAACCGATATTGAAAAAATAAAAAGCTTAGGAAAAGCTGGAGAGATGCTTTATTCCTTATTTACCCACTACCGAGGTGGAGATATTGACCAGGCCGGATTAATGATGCATGATATCTGCACCATCTGTTATCTGCTGCAGCCAGAAATCTTTAAATTTCAGGAAACTTATCTTGAAGTAGCTGTTTCTGGCCCGGCCGCGGGGACTACAGTCGCTGATCTGGCAGGAAGATATACAGCTGAGAAAAATGTTAAACTGGCAGTAGCAATTAAGCAGGAAGAGTTTCGAGACTGGGTTATTAGAGAGATTTCTAAATTAAAATAATAGTTCAAAAAGCCTGATTGACTAATTCTTTAATCAATTCAAAAGGTGAATAAATTATGGATTATAAAAATACTGCTTTTTTGATTATAATATTTGGTTTAATAATTGTTTTTATTGGGGCAGTGCTTTATTTTGCAGGAGGATCACTGTCCTGGTTTGGTAATTTACCAGGTGATATTAAAATAGAAGGCAGGAATTTCAGCTTCTATTTTCCACTGACAACTATGATTTTAGTCAGTATTGTTTTGAATATCATCATAAAAATTATATTTTATTTTTTAAATTAACGATTTTTATTTTTATAAAAATATTCTGCTGAGATGCCTTAACAAAAGAGGCTTTAATTAACAGTGATAAATTATAGCTTAACTAATCTTTCAGAGCCAGTAAAACAGGCTCTTTTTCTTTAAGCTTTATTTCAGCAATAAATTCCTGATAATCACTGTCTTTAATTCCAGTTTTACAGTAAGTCTGCAGGGCATGAAATTTAAGCCAGGGATTACTTTCCTCAGTAATGATTTCTTTGAGCAGAGGGGAAAAATCTGCTGCTCTGCTGCCAAAAGCTGCAGCTGTATCCAGTAAAAAATATAAAGTTGAAGGCTGCAGCTGCAGTTTTTTTCGATTTTGAAGAGAGTTTTTAATTGGGATTAGGATTAAAGCTGAGTTAAGTTCTGCAGCAATTTCAGCAGCTTTTTTCTTTTCAGCATAATCGCGATTGAAAATTAAAGCCAGCAGTTGAGCAGTTAAAAAGCAGCGCTCCTTATAATTTTTATCAGGCAGATTAAAATCAGAGGCGGTCTTTCTGGCTGGGATTCCATAATTTAAAGATTTTTTGACAATCAAATTTACAGGAGGCTTTTTTAAAGCAGCAGCAAGTTTCAAATAATAATTTATTTTTTTCAATGAATAACTTTCAGCCAGACTGCTGATGATTTTCTGCCTTAATTTCTGCTGCTGTTTACTGTTTTGAGCCAGAGATAGTTCAATTCTTTTATTCAGTTGAGCCTGCAGCCTCTGATTTAAATAGGGAGCGGCTTTCAGCATTAAATAAAAATTGTTGGAATTATTAATGTAATATTTAAGCAGCCTTAAAAGTAGGCCATAAACTGCGGTCAGACTTAAAATAAATAATAAGAGTTTAGAGATGCCAAATTGATAATATAAAAGCAGCAGAAAAGGCTGCATTAAAAATATTAAAACTGAGATAACTAAAAATATTAAGATTCCACTTAAAGAATATTTGAGCCAGCAGAAATATAAAAATAACAGAGAAGCAGCAGTTAGAGATGTATAGATTGCAAACTGGAGCCAGAAATACTGAGTTTTAGCCTGGCTTAATGCCTTAAATCTATTAATCCTGCCGGCACCCAGTTTTCCCTCTTCAAAAAGTGGAGTATTTAATTTTTGCGAAGAATCTCTAATTATTTTTAGGGCCTGTTCAATATTTAACTCAGAATTTAAAGCCAGAATATCAGCAATTAAGGCACTAATTTGCGGAGCTGCAAAAGAGGTCCCACTTAATTTATATTTTCTACTGTAATTTAAAGCAGGCAGGTAGTGGCGCTGAGTAATTTCAATAATTCCGGAAGCAGCAAAGTCAATTTCACTTCCATAATTGGAGGCAGCCATTTTTTCTCCATTTTCCAGGGCGGCTGCTGCTATCACATTTTCAAAACGAGCTGGATAGGAAATTTGATCACTGTTATCATTGCCGGCAGCAGCAACTAAAACTACATTTTCCAGTTCACTGATTTCGCTAATCAGCTCCTGCTGAAACTCACTTTTTTCAAAGCCGAGGCTGATATTAATAACTATTTTTTCCGAAGGATGAAGAGCTGCATAGTTTTTAGCTTCTTTTAGAGCGGTCAGATAATTATTTTTATCAATTCTGCCGATAATATTTTCAGCCGAAAAAGCTCTGATCTCTGACCGACTCTGACTGCGGATAACTGCAGCAATTTTGCTGCCGTGAGAACTATCAGCCTGGATTTTGAGTACAGGACTTTTTAAAAAACCGGATTCAACTTCAGAATCTATAATAAAAATTTTGACTGAATCAGCTGTTAATAGCTCTTCTTTCAGGTGAAATGAAAAGATAAAGATAAATAAAAAGACCAGCATTAAAGTCACTATTTTTTTGATAGCAGCTCCCCCTTTCTCTAATTAGTTAGCTTAATTATAACACAGTTTAAGTTGACAGCTAAATGAAATATTAATCTAAAAATTGTTTATTTAGAGCTAAAAAATTTGAAAATTAAAAAAGGTAATAGAATTATATTCTATAATATATTATAATAGGAAAAAAATAGCTTCTCTCTAATGGAGGGGCTTTTTGCATAAAATAGTGAGAAAAGGTGGTAGATAAAAAATGGAAATACCCGCAGAAAGATGGTATCAGGCAGTTAAAAAACGCAGCTCAAGACGCCAGTTTAAATCTCAAATTGTAGAAAAATTTAAGATAAAAAAGTTGTCTAATTTAATTGAAAAGATCAATGAGGAATTTGAGGAATTAAGGATTGTTCTGGTACAAAAGCAGGTGGAAGAGATATTTACAGGCCTGCTGGGTAGCTACGGCAAAATCTCTGGAGCACCTGCTTATCTGGCCTTTGTCGGTCAAAAAGACGCCCCCAGAATTAAAGAAAAAATAGGTTATGGAGGGGAAGCAGTTATTCTGGAGGCCACAGCTCTAGAACTTGGAAGCTGCTGGGTTTCTGGAACTTTTAAAGCAGATAAAGTTAAGTCTGACCTGGATTTAAAGGAAAAAGAAAAGCTGTACGCTATTTCTCCCCTGGGTTATCCAGAAGAAAAACCAACAATTTCAGAGAGAATTTTAAAAACTGTGATCAGCAGTAAAAATAGAATTGATTTAGAAAAATTAATTATAAATAAAGATAATCCAGAAGAGCTGCCTGAGAGTATTAAAACTGCTCTTGAAGCTGCAAGACTTGCACCTTCAGCAGTTAATCGTCAGCCCTGGCGTTTTAAAGTTGGAGAAAATAAAATAATTATTGAGCTGGACAGCACAGCTGAAAACGAAGAGAAGCAAAAAAATCTGGACTGTGGAATTGCTATGCTGCATCTGGAAGTAGGGGCTTTAAAAGCAGGTGTCAAAGGTCACTGGCAATATCTTGAGGGAAAAGAAGTGGCCGCTTTTCTGATGGATTAAATAATAAACATTGTTTGAAGACTGAACTGCGGCTGATATCCTTATTTTTAGTCAGAATTAATAAAAAAATCTGAAAATAAAGAAGGATTTTTACTTTCTGTCTTGAATATATATCAATAGACAGACATCAGTCGTCTGACAAACTTCTGATAAACAAAAAAACTTAAAGGAGGAATTCAAATTTATGTTTAAAAAATCAAAAAGATTAATGCTGGTGGCTTCATTATTTCTAGTTTTTGCTTTAGTCTTTACCGCAGCTGCCCAGGCTGAGGTTAAGAATGTTATTTTACTTGTCGGTGATGGTTTAGGAATGGGTCAGATTGATTTGACAAGAACTATGGCAGAAGATAAGGACCATGAACTTGAATTAATGAAATTACCTGAAACTGGTATTATGATGACCAGCTCAACTGAAGGAGTGACAGATTCAGCTGCAGCAGGTACTGCAATGTCAACAGGCCATAAAGTATATAATGGTGCAATTGCTATGAATGAAAATGGTGCTGAACTGGATTCTGCATTAGACTTTGCTCAGGTAAGAAAAAAAGCAACAGGAGTAATCAGTACCAATACCGTAACTGATGCCACTCCAGCTTCCTTTATCGCTTCAGTTAAAGATAGAGGTATGGGTGGCGAAATTGCCAAACAGGCCATTAATAATGATGTAGATGTGATGCTCGGTGGTGGCCGCGAAGATTTCACCGAAGAAGAAGCCGGTGAAGATCTAATTGCTAAGGCAAAGGAAAACGATTATCAGTATGTATCTGATAAAGACCAATTAAAAAGAGTTCAGGCTATGGATGGCAAAATCCTCGGACTTTTTAATGATTCTTATATGAACTATATTAATGATCGGGATGATGTTGATTCAAATGAGCCTTCAATGGAAGCAATGACTAAAAAGGCTTTAGAAGTACTTTCTGAAGATGAAGATGGATTTTTCTTAATGGCAGAAGGTGCCAGAATTGACCATGCTTCTCATGCAGCAGATATCCCTGGTGTTGTAGCAGAAACTCTTGATTTTGATGCCAGTGTAAAAGCAGCTATGGATTTTGCTGAAGAAAATGAAGATACTTTAGTTATTGTAACAGCAGACCATGAAACTCTTGGTTTTTCTGTAACAGAACCAATTAATAAGGAAGCTTTAATGGATATTGATGTTTCTCCAGAATATATGGCTGCCCAGTTAACAGCTAAAGAAAATGGTAATGGATATACTGTAGATAGTGTTAAATCAGTATTTAAAGAATATGCTGATATTTCTTTAACTGACGAAGAAGTAGCAGAATTCAATCAAAATGTTGTAGATGAAGATGGCGACCTTAAGTATACCTATCTTGTAGGATGGGAAATTGGATCTGTTATTGCTGAAGAATATCAGGCAGGGGTATTAAATAGAGAAGTTAGAGCTAATTCCTCTACTGGTGGTCACACACTTAATTCTGTACCAATCTTTGCTTATGGTGAAGGAGCAGAAGCCTTTAATGGAATGATGCAGAATACTGAATTTGCTGATCTGCTGTTTGAATCAATGCGTCCGTAATTGATTCAATAAATATAAAGTAATATATTAAATTAAGCAGGTATCTGGATTAATTTCTGGATACCTGTTTTTTTAATGCGGATTTAGTTATAATTGTTCCCCCTTAATTTTAGATCAGTATAGTACCCAAAGCTAATATAAGAAATAAAATATTTTCAGCAATTTATTCTTTTTGTTTATAAAATTGTGTTTTTATGGTATACTAAAAAAGTAATATAATAAAGAATTAGAATATATAACCATATAAATAATTAATAAAAAAATGTAATTATAGTCCTTTCGCTTTAGTATATGCAGAATACTTTTTATTGGGGGATTAGCGGAGGTGTGAGTATGGGAGAAGAGATCAGGGTTTATACCTTAGGCAATTTCAGGGTGCTTTTGGGGGGGCAGGAACTTACTAAAAATAGAAAAAAATTGAGTAAACGCTGGCAGCTTTTTCAGTACTTAATTACATTTAGAAATAGAGAAGTTTCAAGAGATGAATTGATAACCAATCTAAAATTAAATAAAAATGAAAATCCAGAAGGAGCTCTGTCAGCTCTGGTTTACAGACTGCGCAAAGTATTAAATTCAAATTTTAGTAAAAGAAATTATATAGAGACAGCAGGAACTGCCTATACTTTTAATAATCAAATTGATTACTGGCTTGACATCGATAATATGGAAAAATTATGTAATAAAACTCTTCAAGTAGTGGAAGAGGATTTTGAGAAAGCAGTTTTATTTTTTGAGAAGGCAGTAGAACTTTATGATGGTGATTACTTAGAAGAACTTGAAGCATCAGAATGGATCTGGTCTTTACGCAACAAATATCGTGAATTAGTAGTCTCTACTCTTTTAAAGCTGGATAAACATTTTTCAAAAACAGGAAAACATAATCAGCTCTGGCAGCTCTATAATCAGTTGCAGCAGAGAATTAATTATGATGAAAGATTAATTAAAGGCGCAATTGAAGCTTTAATTGCGGATAAATGCTTTAAAACTGCCTGGAATGAATATCAGGAATTTATTTCACTCTACCAAAAAAATGGTTTGATGATACCTCCAGAAATAAAAGTTTTAGAAAGTAAAATTAAACAGGCAGATGATGATTTAGATTTAGTTGTAGATTTTTTTAATGATGATTTAAATTATGAAGAAACTGAAGGTGCTTTTATCTGTTACGATAAAAAAGTTTTCAGTAATATTTATGAACTTGAAAAAAGAAGACATCAGCGAGATTCTATTCCCAGTTATCTGCTTCATTTAAGATTAACGGGAGAGCTGTTTCCAGAAAATGTTAAGATAATTTCTGATAAGCTACTTAAAATATTACTGAATCAGCTCCGCTGTGGAGATGTGATCTGTCCCTGGGATGACAAGCATTTTATTATTCTGCTGACAGATATAAAAATAGAAGAAGCTGAAAAAGTTATCAGCAGAATTACAAATTATTTTAACTATAAATATGATCTGCCTCCAGAACTAGTTCTTGAAAAACGGGGTTATCAAATTTAGAAAAATAGATATTTTATCTCATCCTCACCATTTTGGTGGGGATTTTTTGCGTCATTATAGTGTCATTACCGTAATTGTTAAATCATTTACAAATTTAAAAGTTAAGTATAGAATGTAATTATTAAAAAACAAAGTAAGTTTAAGGAAGTAACAATCACTTCTTGAGAGGAGGAAGTGATTTTATGAAAAAATCATTTATCTGTGATAAAAATACATTTAATTATATTTATAGATTAGAAAAATATCGCTGCCAGCGTAAATGGCATAGATCTTATTTATCCAGAATTAAGATCAAAGGTATTGATAGAAAAAAGCTACAGGGAGAGAGCAATAGATTATTGAGTCTGCTGGCAGAAAAACTGAGGGCTGGCGATGTAGTCTGCCGCTGGAATGATGATCAGTATCTAATAATTCTTTATGATATAAATAATATTAATACAGAAAAGGTAATGAAGCGGATCTTTAATAATTTTTTAAAAAATGAGTCTGATTCAGGCTCTGATCTTAAAATTGATTATCAAAGCTTGAACTGAAATATAATATAAATAAGGTAAATGTTGATATAAATCAGATGAGAACTGGAGGAATATAATTATGAAGGTTTTATTAAGACGGGAAAATATTTTTGTTATTTTAATTATATTGCTTCTTGGAATCAGTGCTTCTGTTTTGGCTGAGGGAAATAATCCTGCCGCAAATCCAGGTGAGAATAAATCACCGGGATATCAGATTACAAGACCAGCTGCAGTTATTAAAGTTAATCCTTTAGATAATTTTAATAGTGAGCAGAATCAGAAAAATATGAAAATAAGCTGGCACAAAAAAAATCAGGCCAGTGATCAGGATTTAGAATTTACACTCGACAATGATTTAATTCTAACCAGAGATAATAAAAGCAAAAATAATATAGCACATGGATTTGTCAGCAGAAATAATAAATCAAGTAATAAAATACCGGCGGCTAAAATACTGATCAGTATTAATGGCAGTGAGTATCTGAAATTTAATCAGGGAATAAAAATTATGGATAAAATTGCAAGTTCAGCAGAGCTTAAATTTAAAATAGACGAAAAATGGCTGAAAAAAAACTGGAGATCTATCCCGGCTGGAGTTTATAAGGGAGATATCGATGTTAATCTCGATCGGCCGGGTAATAAACCGCGACTGCAGGTTATAATTCAAACTGCTGCAGTGATCAATCTGCCAGAAAATAGACAAATAAATTTAACTGTAGATGATCCTACAACAAATAAAAGTTCAAATAGTCTTAGCTGGGAAGTTAATAGTAATGAAGACAGCTACCAGATAGAGTTTAAATCAGAAGGAATACAGGCAGTTAAAGATGAAAAGCAGGAGAAAAGATTTGTGAAACATAAAAAAGAAGATAGTTCTATAAATTATAAATCATATTTTGAATATTCACTTGATGATAACCCTGATCATAGTTTTGCACCTGGAGAAACAAAAATTGTAAGTATTACAAAGGGAGAGCTCAGTTTAAATTATTCTCCTGGTGATTATGAAGAAGGGAGAAATCGCTGGTATGATCTTTTAGCTGGTAAGTATCAGGATCAGGTCACTGTAACTATTTCGGGAGAATAAAGTTATTCAGTTAAATAGTTGTTTATGAATGATAATATATAATTATTGAACTTTGGGGGTGGTCGATCTATCTATTAATTTATCTTTAAAAGGGGATGGAAGTGTTGGGGACTCTGCTCTAAAGCTTAAAACATATTAAAAAATTAAACCTCCCTTATTGGAAGCGTAGAACTGCTATCTAAAATTGGTCACCTAGAGGTGGCAGTGAGCTAGAGGTGAAACCGGCCATAAAGGGAAACAAAAACCCAAATCCAATGAGGAGGATTAAGAAATGAAAAAATTATTAGTGATGGTTATTGTTATGGCGGTAGTGTTTGGTATGAGTGCAGGGGTTATGGCA
>JBKHDA010000049.1:0-14733 GCA_046541575.1 Halanaerobium sp.
TCTCTTCTTCCCATCTTTGTCCTTTTAGTTCTAAAGTATCAAATTCCATTAAAAAATCCTCCTTTATAGTCTTATAATCTTATTGGCTGCTTAAAAAATCAATTTATAATTTAAACAGTTATAATTTAAATTATATTTAATCTTTTAAGCTGAATTTCATTCTAATCTTAACAGTAATGATTTCCATTGTCAATACTTGAGCTCTCTGCTAAGTTTAAATTTTGAGTTAAGATTGTAAATTAGTTTACAGATGCTCTATTTAAGACTAAAATCTACAGATAAACAAAAAAATCGCCCCCCGGATAAAGATTTTACTCAATATCCAGGCGGGCGACTTATTTAAAGATTATATTCCCCTATGGTTAAACCCATATTTATCCGCCAGTCATATAATCCATATATTCAAATTTTTAAAACTACGCTTTTAAGTTTAGCAGAAACTAAAGTGGCTGTCAAATCTAAATTTCGGCAGCTACTCGACAGGGAGCTGCTTCTGCTCTGACTTTAAGTGGAAAAACAAAAAGTTTAAAAGATTTTAATCCAAGCAGTTTTTCCAGATTACATAAATTTTCTAAAATAAAAATATCATTTTCGAATAATTTTTGATGAATTTTAAAGGGACTTCTGTCCGGTGATGGCATGTCAAATCCCAGCAGTTTAATCTCTTTTTCGATCAAAAGGTCAGCCATCTCTTCAGAAATTAAAGGATGCTGATTATAATATTTTTTATTCCCATATTCTTTTGCCATCCCCGTATAAATAATAACTATATCATTTTTTTCTATCAACTTTTGATATTCTGCTTCAGGGTTGATTAATTTTTTATCATCAGCATAGATCATTTTTGCCTGACCGCAGAGGGAATCCAGAGAAATATCAGCAGCATTCCGAATATCTTCCAACATATGAGCAGGTAGATCAAGATGAGTCCCAACATGCATTCCCATCTTCAAATTATGAATACAGTAACCATCCCGGCTAATTATTTTGTCATTGCTCAGCTCCACTTCCAGATCTCCAGGATAAACAGGCATTCCATTATAAATTTCATAGCTTAAATCAATTAATTTTGACACTCTGCACCTCCCTTTTTTGCTACTGACTTTTAAATTTGATTAAATGGATAATTAAGCTACAATATTACTTTCTTAAGGTCGCTTTAAGCCGCTGCGGATTAGAAATTATCTTAAAAACATCATTGATATCTCTGCAGATTAGTTCTGCCCCAAAAAGCGCTCCTCTGGCTGTACCTTCAGGTCCAATCACTGTGATTCCAATTTCTGCATTTTTTAGCATCTGAGCATCATTGTTCCCATTACCAACAGCAATCACTTTTTTTCTTCCCAGTTTTTCTACATAATCTGCCTTAAATTTACTGCCATCACATTCATCAATAACCACCAGCTCGGCATTTAAATCCTTTAATAATTCTGCTGCTGTTCCAAAAGTATCAGCTGTTAAAATATATATTTCAAAATCTTTGGCAAGCCTGTTAATCCACTCTTTAACTCCATCAATCAATTTTCCATCACAGGCTATGGTTCCATTAAGATCAAAGACAATTTTTTCTACTGTTAATTTTTTGCATCCCGGTATATTTATCTTTAGCATAAATTTCCTCCTTATCTTATATCTGTGAAGGTAACGTTTGTGAGACCAATTTTATCCAATTAATTTGCGAAAATTTTTTGAGCCTGATCCTGATATACATTTAGATCACGGCTGCTGTAGAGTACAAATCTTATGACTTCAATATTTTCCAGCTCAGCTGCCATCCTTTTTATAGTTTTGAGACTTATTTCTGCTGCTTCCTGAATTGGATAGCCAAAGGCTCCTGTAGAAATTGCAGGAAAAGCTACACTTTTAATATCATTATTCTCAGCCAGTTCTAAAGAATTCTGATAGCATTTTTCCAGAAGTTCGGCTTCTGGCTTATCACGACCATAAACCGGTCCCAGGGTATGGATTACATACTGATTGGGAAGCCTAAAAGCTTTAGTCAGCACTGCTTCCCCCGGGCTAATTGGGGCCAGAGGTCTGCAGGCCTTTTCCAGTTCAGGTCCAGCTTTTCTATGAATAGCACCTGCAACTCCACCTCCAATTTTAAGCTCTGCATTTGCTGCATTAACCACAGCTTCAATGTCATTTTGAGCTACTATGTCTCCCTGAGTCAATTCAAGTTCCAGATCTGCTATTTGCAATTTCAAGAACCTCCTTATTAGATGAATTTTTTAAATTTATCTGAAAAAATATCTTAATAAAATTTAATTATCAGTATTTATATAATTCTTTAATTGTTTAGTTTTTCCTTTTTCTATTTTTAATAAATTTTAATTTTTTTATTAATAATTTTTAAAATCTTTTCAAGATAATTAATGGTCTTCAAGCTTCAATTAAATAGCATTTTGGATTTATAGAGAGAATATTAAATTCTTAAGCTTTTAATTTAATTTAATTAACTATAATAGCTCTCATTGATTCTCTATATCTTGACACTACCTCTATTCTTTCCTATAATTCATACTGGAATTGAAAAAGAAAGATTAAAATTAATTTTTCTTTGGGAGGTAATAATTAATATGATTGATCAAAATTTAAGTCAGGAAATTCAGGATTGGATACAGCAGGAAGTTGATAAAAGAAATGCAGATGGTGCAGTTATAGGACTCAGTGGAGGTATTGACTCTTCAGTTGTAGCAGCACTCTCTAAAAAAGCTCTTGGGGACAATGTTTTAGGAGTTATGCTTCCCGCTAATGGAACAATTAACAAAGATGTAGAATATGCTGAACTTTTAGCTGACAAATTTGATATAGAAACTCTTAAGGTAAATATGAAAGAAATTAATGAGCCGTTGGAAAAAAGATTAAAGAACATAGATATTGAAGAAACTGAGAGAGAACACTGGCCTCAGACCAAGATTCCAACACCTAATCCGGCAGAACAGAATATTCAGACCAGACTCAGAATGATGACTCTCTACTATATTGCTGAGAAAAAGAATTATGTAGTTATGGGAACCAGTAATAAAAGTGAAATGTTAACAGGATACTTTACCCTTTATGGTGATGGGGCAACTGACATGAGACCTATTGGTGATTTAAACAAAACTCAGGTCTGGGAACTGGCTGAAGTTTTAGGTGTGCCAGAAAAAATTATAAATCGTCCTCCAACCGGCGGCTGCCGTGGGGATGAAAGTGATCGTGATGAAAAAGAATTTGGAATCAGTTATGAAGACTTTGATCAGATTTATGAGTCCATAAATAATAATGATGATCTATCTAAATTTGATGAAGGTGATGTCATGCGGGTTAAAGAATTAATTGATGCTGCTAAAGAAAAGGATCATGTTCCTACCTTTAAAATTGCTGAATAACTTAAAATACCTGAGTCTGCTTATATTAGCAGATTCAGGTATTTTTTTATTTTGCAGCAATTATTCCATCCTTATCAGCTTTTTTTACCTGGTAAAGTAATTCATCTGCCCTGGCTAAATTAGTATCAGGAAGTACAATTAGAAATTCATCCCCACCAAATCTGCCTGCAGAATCCATTTTTCTAATACTTTTTTTAATTCTCTCGGCCACAGCGGCAATCACTTTATCACCTTTAACATGACCATATTTATTATTCACTTCAGAAAAATTGTCAATATCAATCATCATAATGCTGAGTGAAGAGTTGATATGGGAACAGCGATTAATTTCTTTTTCGAGTATATTCATTATCTCACCATAATTATAAAGTGAAGTCAATTGATCTTTTTCTGCTTTTTTCTGCAATTTTTTATTTAATTTTTTTAGCTTTGCTTCCATTTCTTTAATCTCTGTAATATCTGTAACATAAGTAACTTTTTTATATTAACCATCCTGATTGGTAATACAGCAGCCAATCGGAACATTTTCTCTAATTTTCTGATTAAATTTTACCAGTTCAATTAATTCTTTTCTGCTGTAATTATCATATGTCATTATAATTCCCTCGCCTCACAAAAAATTTTAATTACCGACTTAAATGATTCAGGTATTCAGCCACTTTTTTTAATGAATCTTTCTGAACCTTATAATGTACATAATAACCCTTTTTTTCTCCAAACACAAGGCCGGCTTCTCTTAAAATTTTAAGCTGCTGTGAGACAGCCGATTCAGAAATTTCAAGTCTTTTTGCCAGGGCTCTAACACAGAATCTTTTCTGCAGCAGAAGTTTTATAATCTCCAACCTTCTTTGATCTCCCAAAGCTTTAAGTAAATTTATTATTTCAGCCATAATCACGCCTCCTTTATCGTATAACAAGTTATTTATAACTTGATTCCACAAATCCTGTTATTCCCACCCGGTTTTGACTAAGCCAAAAATAAGCATAATTAAAAAAGCAGCTGTCATTCCCCAGATGAGAGCAATAATTCCTGTTATAGCTGTATAAATCATATTTTTGCTCTTAACTGCACTTTTAAAAAGTTGAACTGCGGAAAAAAACAATAATGCTCCCAGGATCCCAAAGGGAATAATCTCAATTACTCCCTGAGAGGCAAAAAACAGAGCCACAAAAAGTAAAATAAGTCCTGAGATTATATTAGAACCTCCAGTTCGAGCCCCAAAACGATACTGGGCGGCCAGACCACCTGCTCCATGGCACATTGGAAAACCACCAAAAGATGAAGAAATTAAACTCATTAGTCCAATACTGATAACAATTCTTTTTTCCGGAACTTTTCGCTCAAGCAAATCAGTGATTAATAAAGAAGTAGCGAAAACAGAATTTCCTAAAGTTAATGGCAGCTGAGGCAGAGTTCCTTTAATAAAACCACTCCCGAGTTCGGTAACCGTAGGCAGCGTTAAAGTAGGCCAGTTAAAACTCTCGATGACCGGAAAACCATTATAATAGATGCCCACTCCAATTCCAAGTGCCAGCACTATTAAGGCTGAGATATCCGGCAGTGGTAAAAAATAAAAGATTATTATAATTAAAACCGCTGTTAAACCCCAGATGCTGTCTTCCAGGATAAAACCCAGTGCGGTTCTAAAAAGAGTTAAAGCAAGTCCCAGCTGAATTCCTCTGATCAGCCAGAGAGGTATGTATTTTTTTATATATTTAATCAGACCGGTCGAAGCTGCAATTAAAAAAATTATTCCCGTCATCATTCCTGCTCCTGCTATTTCAGCGGCAGTCAGACTTCCGCTGATTGCAATAGCACCAATTGCTTTCATTGGTTCAACCGGCATCGGTAATTTATAATAAAATCCGGTTGCCAGATAACTTAAAGCAAAGAAAAATATCACTGGAGATAGCTGCAGTTCACTGACTGCAGCTACTCCAAGAATAATAGGGATTAGGGTACCATAATCACCAACTGCTCCTGCTATTTCCTCTAAATTAAATCTAAAATCTTTTTCCATAATAACCTCCCTGATTCAATTAAGCAGTTAACTAAAACTTCCCTCTAATTCAAAATCACTCCCCAGTTTAATAAATTTCTTCAATTATCTCTTAGCTAAACCGACCGTCATCTTTTTTCTCAGATAATTTATGCACATTTTTTTCATACCAGCCAGTTTTAACATCTTTTCTGATATCAAACTCAGGTACATAGGGTTTTATATCTAGAAGTGGTGTGTCATCTACAATGTCAACATCTTTAATATAAATAATATTTTTTTCAATTTTTTTAAGCCTAACTACAGAAAGTCCGATTGAATTAGGCCTACTGGGCGCTCTAATTGCAAAAATTCCGTGCTCTTTATCTTCTAAAAAAGGCTTGTTCTTAAGTGAACATCTTCCGGCCAGATGACAGTGATATAATAATATCAAATGCGAGAAATCCTTCAAATCAATTAACCCCTCTTCAAATTCCGGCATTAGTTCAATTTTACCTTCTATTCCTTCTGCTCCTGTTGGCTGAATTGGTGTACCCTCAACTGTTTTAAACTCTGATCTTATTTTTCCAATCGGTTGAAAAGTTATTTGTTTCATTTTTGGTGCCTCCTCTTAAAATTTATTTAATCCATTTCTTTTTAATATTTCGGATACTGATATAAAAGAGCAGAACCGAAAAAGTTAAAAGAACTGCAAAACTTAAAATCAGATTGATGTTGTGTTCACCTGCTATAGAGTATTTTAATATATCAGCTCCATAAGTTAAAGGCAGCAGGTAGGAAATTGGTTTAATAAAAATTGGCAGATTTTCAATTGGGAAAAATAGACCGCATAAAAAGATCATCGGAAATCTAATAAAATTGGAATAGGTCTGGGCTTCAAATACCTCTTTGACCGAAACTGCTATAAAAAGACCTAAAAAGGTCGAGGTGATTGAAATAAGTAAAATGCTCAAAATTGCAGGCAGCCATTTGATACCACCCAGATCAGTTAAAAGTACAGCCAGCAGCATTGGAATTAAGGCATTAAAGATGCCAAAGAGTATTGCACCTGCTGTTTTGGCAAACATTAAGCTGTTTAGAGAAATTGGTGCCAGAAGCAGCCTGTCAAAGGCGGCCTGTTTTTTCTCAAAAGTTATGGTCACAGCCAGCATTGAGGTTGTGCCAAATAAGACAGCAAGCGAAATCAAACCGGGCAGAAACTGAGGAATATCAATCGCCTGATCTGTACGCAGAAAAAACATCAGCGTCCAGGAAATCGGAAAAAGCAGTCCCCAGCTTATATTTGGTGGTTTAAAGTAATAGGCTTTCATATCTTTAAATAATATATTTTTAAAAACAATTAAGGTCAGCATTTTAAACATCTCCTTCTTCCTGATTATTCTGCATTTCTTCTAAATCTATATCCGTTATTTTGACAAATACATCTTCTAATGTCGGTTTTAATAATTTTGCCTCATAAATTTCAATTCCCAGATCGGAAAACAGGTCAACAAATTGCTTGATTGCTATTTCTTTTTCCAGATAGATTTTAATTTTATTGGCAGAAAATTCTACTTCATATCCAGCCAGCTCTTTTTTAATTTCATCTTTCCGTTGAGGAACACCTGCAGCTGTTAAAAACTCCAGGATTTCTCCCTCCTGAGCATCATTAAGCAGATTAGCTGTTGTATCTAAGTGTTTAATCCTGCCATTGACCAGAAAGGCAACCCGATCACAGAGCCTTTCGGCTTCTTCTATGTAATGGGTGGTTAAAAATATTGTGCTTCCTTCCTGATTTAATTCGGCAATTAAACGCCTGATCTGGCGAGCGCTTTTAACATCAACACCTGTTGTCGGTTCATCTAAAAATAAGATCTCTGGTTGGTGAATAATTCCGGCTGCCAGAGTTAATTTTCGCTTCATCCCTTTTGAATAGGCTCCAAATTTTCTCTCAGCAGCTGCAGCCAGATCAAATTTCTGCAGCAGTTCTGCCGCTCTTTTTTCTCTTAATTTTTTGTCCATTCCATAAAGTGAAGCTGCAAAACTTAGGTTTTCAAAACCTGTAAGTTCAGGATAGAGGTTACTCTCACTGGGTACCACCCCGATACTCTGCTGTATTTTTTCTTTTACCGTCTGATTATTAACCCTCCTGCTGCCGGAAGTTATATTACTGAGTCCAATCAGCATATTGATTGTAGTTGTTTTGCCGGCTCCATTTGGTCCTAAAAAACCAAAGATCTCGTTTTTTCTAACCTTAAAAGAAATATTATCTACAGCAGTTAAATTTCCATATTTTTTTGTCAAATTATCAGCTTCAATCGCATATTTTTGCTTTTTATTCTGAGTCATCTATTAATCCTCCTTTTAATTTTGATTATCATCTTTAAGCAGCTGTTTTTCGACGAGCTCCCTGTAGCTTTCATTTTCTGCCAGCAGCTGCTCGTGTTCTCCTACAGCCAGCAGTTTTCCTGATTCGAGTACAGCTATTCTTTTAGCCTTCTTTAAAGTTGCAAAGCGATGAGCGATCATTAAGACTGTTCTACCCGCCAGCAGCTCATCCATTGCCTGCTGAATCATTTTTTCTGTGTAGAGGTCAACACTGGAGGTCGCCTCATCCAGGATTAAAATTTCGGGGTCAACCAGCATCGCTCGGGCAAAGGAAAGCAGCTGTTTCTGGCCGCCTGATAATTTAACCCCATTTTCTCCAACCTCTGTCTGATAGCCTGCCGGCATATTTTGAATAAACTGATGGGCATTGATTTTTTTACAGACCTCTTCCACCTCAGTCTGATCCACCTGAGGAGCAGCATAGCGGATATTTTCTAAAATAGTTGTGTCAAATAAAAACACATTTTGAGGTACAACCGCAATTTTCTGGCGCAGAATTTGGATTGGAATTTCTTTAATATCAATTCCACCCAGCAGCAGTTTACCCTGATCTGGGTCATAAAGGCGGGCTAAGAGTTTGGCCAGAGTGGACTTTCCAGCTCCTGTTTCTCCCACCAGAGCAAAAACCTCCCCTGCTTTGATTTCTAAATTCAAATTATCAATTACCTTTTCCTGATCATAGGCAAAGGAAATATTTTTGAAATTAATATCGGGCTTAAAATCAGCTTTCAGTCTGCTTCTCGTTTTTGATTTATTAATTTTTTCCTGTTCCACCTCTGTTAATTTATCGTCAAGCTTGAGATAACTGTTGATCCGATCTAAAGCCGCTCCAGCAGACTGATAGGTGTTATAGACCTGACTTAGATCAGCCAGTGGGGCAAAAAAGCGGCGCACATAAGCCATAAAGGCAATGATTATTCCTAAAGAAATGCGGCCGCTGATTACTGCAGCTCCTCCTGCTGCCAGAACAATCGCCTCACCTAAAACCTTTGCCAGCTCCATTAGAGGAAAAAGGAGGGCAAAATAGGATGCTGCCTGCAGGTTGGCCTTAAAATTTTTCCAGCTTAAGTTTTTAAATTCACCTTCATTTTTGGCCTCCCGATTAAGGGCCTGAACCAGCCTGATTCCCGATAAATTTTCTTCAACATCGGCATTTAACTCTGCCAGCTTCTGTCTGACCTCACTGTAGGCACTGCGCATTCTCTTTCCTAAAAATCTGACTGATAAAATCACAAAGGGAATCACTATAAAGCTCAGTAGCGCCAGTCTGTAATCTAAATAGAGCATCACAATTACAATCCCGCTGACGGTAAAAAAATCATTGAGCAGGTGGATAAAACCTGTTGATAAAAGATCTGTCAGGGCATTTACATCATGAGTTACTGTTGACATCAGATTACCGGTGCTTTCTTTGCTGTAAAAACGCATCGAAAGCTGCTGTAAGTGCTGATAGAGATCTTCTCTGATCTCAGCAATTATATGTTGACCAATATAATTGGCCAGATAGGTCTGGTGATAGGAAAAAAGCCAGTAAACTGCATAGGATAAAACTATCAAAAAGGCAGTTAAGTTCAACCCGCTCAAATCTCCCCGGGCTATGTAGTCATCGACCGCCACCTTTGAGAGGTAGGGGCCTGCCAGTGAGGCCAGACTTACCATCAGCATTGCCAGAACTGCCAGCAATATCTTGAATTTATATGCTTTTAAATAGGAAAATAAAAATTTAACTGTTTTTTTATCCAGCTCCCTCAGCGAAAAATCTTTTTCAGCCTCAGAAGTTATTCTTCCGCCAAATCCACCTCTCATTTTAAAGCACCTCCCTTCTTATTTCTTAAAGAACTTTCTAATTTGTTAAAGTATGAATCCTGAGCCTTAAGTTCCTGATAGCTGCCGGACTCTATTATCTCTCCCTCTTTGATTACTATAATCTGATCTGCCATCTGGACTGTCCAGAGGCGGTGAGCAATGATAAAACTGGTTCTATCTGCTAAAACCTGTTCTAAGGCCTGATTGAGTTTTTCCTCAGTTGCAGCATCAATACTCGAGGTCGGCTCATCCAGGATTAAGAGTGAAGGTTCGGTCAGCAGGACGCGAGCAATGGCCAGCCGCTGTTTTTGACCGCCGGAAAGAGTTACTCCCCTTTCACCAACCGGTGTCTCATAACCTAAGGGCAGAGATTCTATAAAATCATCGATCTGGGCCACCTGAGCCGCCTTTTTGATTTCTTCAAAATCAGCTTCAGGATTACCATAAGAGATATTTTCTCTAATCGAGGCGGCAAATAAAAAGCTCTGCTGCATAACAATTCCAATCTCCCGCCGCAGTGATTCCAGTTTGAGTTTTTTGATATCATGACCGTCAATTAAAATTCGCCCCTGATCCGGATCATAAAAGCGGGGTAATAAATGAAGCAGGGTGGTTTTGCCGGCCCCGGTAGGTCCAACTACAGCAACAGTTTCTCCCGGCTTTACCTTTAAATTGATATTTTTTAAAACCTCTTTTCCTTTTTGATAGGAAAAACTAAGCTTCTGGTATTCAACTTCTCCCCTGATTTCTTTTAATTCTACCGGATTTTCTGCTTCTTCAACCTCAGATTTGCGGTCTAAAACCTCAAAAATTCTCTCTGCCGCTGCTGCTGCCTGACTGCCAAAGCTGATTAACATTCCGGTCTGCCTAATCGGGCGCAGAAGCATTGAAATATAGCTGATAAAAGCAGCCAGAATTCCCAGTGAAATCTGATCGGAGATTACAAGCCGACCCCCATACCAGATTACTGCTGCTGTTCCCAGCCCCATAAAAAAATTGACATAGGGCATCCAGAAGGCAGAAACCTTTGCCGCCTCCAGATTGATATTTAAATACTTCTGATTTTCTTTTCTAAATTTCTGAAACTCATAATTTTCTCTCCCGAAAAGCTTAATCACTTCAATCCCGAGAAAGCTTTCTCTGATCATGCCGGTCAGTCTGGCAAAACTTTTGCGCACTCTTTTAAACATCGGTCTTACCCTTCTGGCATAAACTACTATTCCTAAGATCATTAGGGGCAGCATTAAAAGATAGATCAAACCCAGCCTGTAATCCCAGGAGTAGCTGATCAGAAAAATAGCAGCTATAGTCAGCAGATTGGCGGTAATAAAGGTACTGCCGCGATTGATAAACTGCCTTAAAGTGTCAGCATCAGCTGTCAGGCGGGACATCAGATCTCCGGTCTCCGAACTGTCAAAAAAAGAAAATGACAGAGAGTTTAAGTGCTGATACAATTCAATCCGCAGATCATGAATAATGTTTTGAGCTATGTATTCGGCAAAATAACTTTTGATAAAATCAAAAACTCCCTTAACTAAAATCACAAAAACCATTAAGGCTGCTGCCAGCAGAAGCTTATTTAGCTCTCCCCGGGCAATGTACTGATCTATTCCCCTTCTGATAAAAAGCGGGGGCACCAATCCCAGCAGAGTTGAGATAATAACCGCTGCTGCAGTAATCCATAATTTCTTTTGGTGGTTAAAGGCATAAGTAATAATTCTGAAAACTGTATTTTGATGATTATTTTTCATATTTTCACCCCAATTTATTTTAATTAAGTATTTACTGAATTAAATTATACTTTACTTAATTTGATTTGTCAAAAAAACTGACAGGTACCGTGCACCTGTCAGCTTTTGTCTTATAAAGTCATTTTTTGTTTATTTCAGCATCTTTTCGACACAATATTACATAACTCGGGTGGTACACGGCACATGTACGTTTAAAACAGTTCCTCAAACTCCTCGTATCCTTCTTCAGCCAGCTCCTCAGCTGGAATAAACTCTAGAGCAGCTGAATTAATACAGTAACGTAAGCCTGTTGGCTCCGGGCCGTCTTCAAAGACATGACCTAAGTGTGAATCTGCTTTTTTTGATCTGACCTCAGTTCTGGTCATCCAGAGAGAATTATCTTTGACTTCAACAATATTTTCCTCAACCAGCGGCCTGGTAAAGCTTGGCCAGCCAGAACCGGATTCAAATTTATCAGTTGAAGAAAAAAGTGGCTCTCCGGAAACTACATCTACATAAATACCGGGCTCTTTATTATCCCAGTACTTATTATCAAAAGCAGGTTCTGTAGCATCAAGCTGAGTTACCTTGTACTGCAGATCTGTTAAGCGCTCTCTTAATTCCTGATCACTTTCTTCTTCATTAATTACTACAGTATCAGCGTCTTCAGTCTTACAAAAAGTATCACACTCAGACGGGTCAATACTGTTTTTTTCTAAAAGTCTTTCCTGAAGCTCAGTAGTTAAACCGAGCTCACCGATATTCTGAATAATATTATCCCGCTCACCATTACCGGTGATATATCCACTTACTTTGGTCACTGCCGGTGAATTAATAAACTCCTGCATTGACATCTGATCTAAATAGTGATCTCGAAAAGCTACCTGCTGCTGAAGTCTAAATTTCTGATGATAATCTTCAGCCAGATAGAAGCGGTCAAGTTCTTTAATTTCAGTTTTGATTTCACGGCCGCTTTCAGCTTCCAATTCTTCCTTAACTGCTCTGGCTGTTTCCTCCTGCTCTGAGTTATTATATAGAATCAGAGAAGCATACTGCCTGGAATAAGCCTGAGAGTAAGGGTTATGGCCGGCAAAGAAAATCTCCAGCAGTTCTCGGTAAGAAATTACCTCTGGATCATAATCAATTTCAATTGTTTCTGTGTGATCACCAATCATCTCATAGGTTGGATTCTCAGTAGTACCACCTGCATAGCCAACTCTGGTCCTAACTACTCCTTCTAAGGCCCCAAAAGAAGCGTCCGGTCCCCAGAAACAGCCCAGAGCAAAGCTTGCTGTTTCCGTCTCAACCTCATTCATTTTTTGATCATAGGGAATTTCAGTCTGGGCTACAACACTCGCTGTAATGCCAAAAACACTCACTAAAACAACCGCCATAACTATTAAATAATCCATCTAATCTACCTCCTGTATATATAAAATACATAATATCCTGCCCTGCTGTTTATATAATAGTATTTATTACTGCTAATTAATAGTAAGTAGATTACTCAGGATTAAATTTAATTAATTTAAACTTTTTTAAAAAATTGATTTCAGCCCCAGAGTGGATCATCACCAAACTGACTGCGTAAACGCTCATCACTCTGGATATTCCGGGGCAGATTATCTCTAATTTCATCTTCAGCAAATGAATACAAGTAATTACTGCAGTAATCCCTGATAATTCTGTATGCCTCATTTATTTCTTTAATCTTTTGCTGACAGATTTCTGCTTTATTTTGGCACTGATCGGGGTGCCATTTTTTTATAAGGCGTCTGTGTTTTTTCTTGATCTCTGCCAGTGATTCTTTCTCTCTTAAATCTAAAATCTGTGCTGCCTGATAAACTTTTTTGGAATTCAAATTATCTACATTCATTATAATTCTCCTTTGACCCTGTATTGAAATTAGCGGTAAATAAAGACAAAATCTTCTTCGTTTACATCCAGTATATCAGCAATTACCTCACATTTTGCCTTAAGTAGAAAATAAATGCCTGTTTCTCGACCGTAAAGGCCCTCTAAATTTCCCTGCCCCTTACTGAGCACTATATCACTTTTTTGATAATGCTTTAAAAATTCTCTGCTGGCTGAATCCATTAGCATTCCAGGTGCCTGACTGCCGCTTTTTATAATTTCTGCATATTGATCAATTCCCAGCTCTTTAGCACCCTCAGCTGTAATATCATTTAAAATTGCAGTTTCTCTAACTGCATATGTAATCTTTAGGTCATATTCTTTTAGTTTTTTTAATAACAGTTTGTCAAAAACTGCCTCTCCCGTATTATCTGCAATAAATAAAAGTTGATCAGCTTTTTTTAACTCCCCTAAAAACTTCTGATAATCACTGCGGGCAAAAGAATCTGCCAGTGCTCTTTCTATATTTTCTTTAATATTTATATTCAGACTGACTCCGGCATCAATCGAATTACCCATCGCTGACATTAAAAGTGCTGCCAGCAGTGGATCTTCTGCTTTTTCTATCTCTTCTTTTACCAGCGGCAGCAGTTTGAAAGCAGCTTTAAGGTTTTTCTCTTTAATTTTTGCATAGGGGTCATCTACTCCACTGATTTGTTTGATATAAGCCTGCATTTCAGCTGAAATTCTTGGTGCCGCAGTCTCTGAATCAATTAGATCAGGCAGCATCTGCGAATATTTTTTTAAAATATCTTTAATCATCTCCTGATCATCAGTCACCATCCGGGCAGACTCCAAAAATTGTCTAAACAAACAGGGTAAACAATCATATTTCATTTTCATCTTTATCACCTCTTTTTCAATTATAAGTTCATTATGAACATAAGTCAACAATATTCAGTCTGAAATTTATTTGAATTTAAGCAGAAAAATAGTTATTATATAAATAGTCTGCAAAAATTAACTAATATAAATATATAAAAAGGATTTGATAAGATATGAAAAAAGAAAAAATTAAAAGACCTGACTCAAAAATTGCTGTGACCGCTCTTTTAACAGTAATTGCAGTGATTTTGTTTTCTATTCGCACTGCCTTAGTTTTAGAAACTGCTCTCATCTTAGGAGCAATGACAGCCGGTTTATTTGCTCTCTATCTCGGTTTGAGCTGGAAAGAAATTGAAAGTGGCATGATCAACGGTATTAAAAATGCCCTGGGTGCCTCTTTAATTTTAATTATTATTGGAATGGTTATCGGCAGCTGGATTTTATCGGGTACTATTCAGACAATGGTCTATTACGGACTCCAGCTTTTAAGTCCCGGTATTTTTCTGCCTGCTGCTTTCCTGCTGGCTGCAGTTACATCAATTTTGATTGGAAGTTCTTTTGGTACAATTGCTACCATGGGCATAGTTTTGCTGGGAGTTGCAGAAGGTCTTGGTGTTCCCAAATCAATAACAGTTGGAGCAATAGTTTCAGGGGCAATGCTGGGTGATAAGATTTCGCCGATGTCTGATTCGACCAATTTAACTGCTGCCATGAGCA
>JBKHDA010000050.1:0-14642 GCA_046541575.1 Halanaerobium sp.
TTAAAGCAGCATTCTGTTCAATACTTCCAGGTAACCTGTGACCATCATTAAACCAAAAATAATTAAAAGTGTACCGGTTATTTTATTAACCACCGGCAGATATTTATTAAAAGCCCTAAATTTCGGCAGTAGATAATCCATAAAAACTGCCGTTAAAAAAAATGGGACGGCAAGTCCAGCTGCATAAAAGAACAATAAAAGACCACCTTCAAAAATACTGCCTCTGCTTCCTGCTGCAATTAAGATTGAACTTAAAATTGGTCCAATACAGGGTGTCCAGCCTACAGCCAGCACAACACCCATCACAAAAGCTCTTAAATTTCCCTTCAGATAAGAGGGAAGTCCAAATTTCTTTTCTCTATAGAAAAATTTAATTTCAAAAATCCCCGTTAAATGCAGACCGAAAATAATTATAATTATACCACCAACAGTTGTCAGCAGCTTCTGATTTCTGATTAAAAACTTACCTAAAAATGTTGCTGAAAGTCCCAGTAAAACAAAAATAATGGTAAATCCAAAAATAAAGCTTGTGGACCTAATAATTAAAGAAAGATTTTTATTTCTTTTTTTAGCTTCTGCATAGTCTCCCAGCAGATATGATAAATAAGTTGGGATTAAAGGTAAAATACAGGGTGAGAAAAAAGAGAGCAGCCCTGCCGAGAGAGCAGCGATAAAAGATATTTCTACAGACACATGATCACCTCATTTCTATATTTATAATTATTATAACACAGCTAAAATTTAATGTATAACATTTATCAGCTGCCGGCTAAATAATTACTGAACTATCTGGATTATTCCTAAGATATCTGTTATAATTAAACTGTGTAGACTAATTTAGAAAGGAGGCAGGTAGAGATGAAAAAGGTAATAGTGCTATTAATGATTATTTTAGTTTTATTTTCATTTAATATTTATGCTCAAGAAGAGGAAACTTTAAATACTGAAAATACCAGCCTGGAAGATCTCGACCTGTCTGCAGAAAAATCTTTTTCTCAGTCTGCAAGAGAGGAGCTGCTCGGTATTGCTTCTCAATTTGACAGCGAAGATGATCAGAGTCTGGCAGAACTGAATTTTACAAATGATGAGTTTACCTTAACAGAGACAACTCTCGATAATTCCCGTCATTTAAATCTGCTTAATGATTTAAATTTTGATGCAAATTATTCACAGCAGGAAGATAAGAGATTAGAAACAGCAGCTGATTTCCAGCTGGAATATGCTCTTAACTCCCGCACTTCAATTAGAGCCGGTTATTCGCTTTTAAATGAGGAGTGGTGGGATTGGCAGAGAATTAGTACTCAACCAGAGGAAACTGAGACTGATGATAATCAGCAGAATGCAGAAGATCCAGCTGCAGAAGAAGAGAGTTCTGATTCCACATCTAACAATGTGAGTCGGGTTTATCAGAATGAAATGGACAGCAGCAGCAGTCTGGGAGTAGCTTATCGAAGCAGTGATCGGGTTACTTTATCAGCTGATTTTATAGATAATAACGAATTTGGGAACTACTATAATGAAGACAGGGATATTTCAGGTAATTCCACAGTTTTGGGTTTAGAATATAATTATCCGGAAGGTTCTTCAATTAGAGCCCGTTATCAAATTGATAATGCAGAAGATATGACCCAGAGAATTACCGGTGTTGATTTTGACTTTAATAGTCTGGCAACCTTTAGTGCTTCCTATAAATTGCTTGATCCGACTCAGCTGGAAAATACATTGAATCAGCAGAAAACTGCCTGGGATCTGGGGCTGGGATTAAATTTGAATGAAGATTATGGAGTAGCTTTAGGTTATGAATTAATAGAAACTGAAAACCAGGAAGAAGAGGAAAGAAAAATTAGTGCTTCCTTTGAAATAAATTTTTAGAGCAATATAAATAAAAAGGATGGTGTAGTTCTCTTGTCATTAAAAATCAAAAAAAATTTAAGTATTCTTCTTTTAACTCTGTTAGTCTTTACACCTTTTTTACAGTTAAACCGGACTCAGGCTGCAGGGATAATTCCTCTCAATGATCTGAGAGAAATTGAAAAAATTCTTTATGGGTCAGTTTCTGATAAATCTATTATAGAAAGAGTAGATGAGGTAGAAAAAACGGTTTATAATTCTGTGCAGTCAGGCTCAATTGTTGAGCGCACAGAAAAACTGATCGATGATCTTTTAATAACTTCTGAGGATTCGACTTCTCTCTTATTTTTATTTAATACTATAGAATGGTCAATCAGAGGAGAATTAGCCGGAGGAAATTTAATTGAGAGGCTTGAAGGACTGGAAAAAATGGTCAGTGGTGAAAATAATGAAGGGCCATTAAAAGATAGAATTGAAGAATTATATAATTTAACTATTAAAGGTCGCGAAATGCCGGTCCAGAAAGTAGATACCCGAAATGACCAGCTGATTAGAGTTGAACTGCTGGAAAAAATCAATTCTAATACCGCCAGCCGGGGCGAAAAAGTCTCCTATCAGGTGCTGGAGGACATTAAAGTTAAAGATGCTTTAATTATCCCTAAAGGCAGCAGAGGCGAATTAGAGATTACTCAGATAGAAGAAGCCGGTAAGATGGGTAAGGATGGAGATATTAAAATTGGTTTTCCAAGTTTAAAAACAATTGACGGTACTGATTTAGCAGTTGCCATTCAGGAAGAAGCTCAGGAAGAAAATGAGTCCCAGAAACTTGCAATTGGAGCCAGTGTTTTGGGTACGGCTCTCCTTGGATTACCGGGAGTTGTAGCCGGTTATTTTGTAGAAGGAAAAGATGAGGAGATTCCTTCCGGTTCTGAGATGTATATTCAGGTAACAGAAAACAAAGAACTATTTGGTGTAGTTATAAAATAAATTATTTGATTATTAACCTGCCCTGAGCTGTTTAGTTGGGCAGGTTTTTAAAAATTAATTAGGAGAATTATTGTGTTAAATAAAAAGCTAATTATAAGTAAATTCATTTTAATAATTTTCTGCAGCCTTATTTTCACTTTTTTATTTAATGTTTCCCTGCTGGCAGCTGAGGAGGCTGTGGGTGATGATTACATACTGAGGGCTGATGATATTATTTTTATGCAGCAGGATGGTCTCGTCTTATTTGAGGGTAATGCCTCTTTTAAATCTGATGATTTTGAAATAAAATCGGACAAATTTACTGTTGATACCGACGCTAAAACTGTAGAGTCTAAAACAGAAGTAGTTATTCATTCAGATAAAGATGATCTTTATGGTGATAGTTTATATTATAATTATCAAACTGAAGAGGGTGAGCTCTATGGTGCAGATGGAAGTCTGGGTGAGCTTAATTTTTCTGGCAGATTGCTTAAAATACTTTCGGTTTCTCCGGTAGAAGCGGAGATGGAGTCTGGAGAATTTACCCCCTGTATTCGGGAGGAGCCCCACTATCATTATAAGGCTAAGGAAGTAAAAATAAATGAGGATAACACCATGGATATTTATCATATTGTGCCTTATATCTGGAAAATTCCTGTTTTTTATCTACCCTATTATTCGGTAACCTATGACCCCAGCCAGGGCGAGGAACAGTTAAGGAACACCTATCCGTTGCCGCAGATTGGTTATGATACAGACCGCGGAGTAACTGTAGAGTATAATTATCCCTATAAAATTAATGATAAAAATAGTGGAGAAATTTATTATTTAACTGAAGGTACAGAAGAAGACCGCTATGAGCTGCGCCGAGTTACTAATAATCATCAGCTGACAGATACTCTGACCTTTAAAAATCGCTATGATTACCTCTACAATTATGATCTTGATGATGAAAAACTCGATGACTATGAGGAAGAATTTTTCAGCTCATTAGAATATAACAGAGGGCATTATGCCCTGGAAGCCGGTGTAGGAAGGGATCTGCTGGCTGAACAGAATCAAAATAGATATTTATTTAGCGGTCGTTACCGCTTTGATAATGGTTTAAGTACCAATTTTAGACATCAGTATAATTTTGACTGGGAACAGGTCAAAGAAAAATATGTTATGAACTATAATCAGCACTCTATCAACTGGAATTTAAAATATGTAGATGGAGAAAGTTATAATTATTATCCCTATCTGACCCTCAGCTTTCCACCACTGTTTGGAATTAAAACAACTCTGGGTACAGGTCGGGTAGAAAATGGTGGGGTAGAATTAAATAAGGAAAGAGTTAATTTGAGCTATGATTTTAGTCAGCCTTTATTTGGAGGACTTTCCTATCACCTGGATTATAATTACCGCCTGGACCACTACCGCAGCAGTTATAATTATAATTACCACTATACAACTTTAAATACCGGTTTTAGATATCAGACAAAATTAAATCAAAAAATAAGTCTTAATTCCGGACTCTTTTATCAGCGAAATCACCCCTGGGGTGAGAGTCCACTGCCTGATGACCGGGAAGATGAGGATCGTTTAATTAAACCTTCTTTAAGCTTAAACTTTAATCGAGAGCTTGAGCAGTCATCATTTGGCATTAAATCGAGTGCTGTTTATGATCTTGATTCAGAAGACTGGGATAAGATAAATCTGCGCTTAACTCAAAAGGAAGACTGCTACAGCTTTTTTGTAGATTATGAATTCAAGGAAGAAGTATTTACTTTTGGAATTGAGATTTAAATTAACTCAGAAAAATTAAAGATTTTTCTGATAAAATAATAAAAAATTTCCATAATTAGCAGGAGTTTTTATAGCAGCCGCGAATAGAAAAAGAAAAGGGTGATAATTGTGAAAAATAACACATTGTTTTTAACTCTTATTCTTTCCTTTTCTTTAGTCTTTCTGGTCTGCTTAATTTCTGTTCCGACTGCTCTGGCAAAGAGTTATCAGCCGGAAATCAGCGGCAGCTTTGAAAGTGGAGACCGCCTTTATACAGATCCCGGAGGCTGGGAAAATAATGAGCCTCTTGATTATTACCGCTATGATAAGCAGTGGCTCAAATACAAACAGCAGCTTGCAGTTGGCGAATATTATTACCTAAAAATGCAGAGGCAGGAGAAAATATATGATCAGAGCCAGAGCTACAACAGCCTCAGCTTAGAAACTGAGGGTAATTATACCTTTTATCTGACTGAAAAGCTGCGCAACCGCTTTAAACTACTTCTGCGGGATAAGGACTATTTAGAATATGAATATGATTATAAGGATTATCAGCTGGCCAGACTGCAGTATACCTTACAATATGAATACAGTGAGCTCCATGATTATGAGCTGATCTTGCAAAAGCAGTGGACAGAATATGAGCTCAGCCCGGAATCTGATTACCAGACAGACCGGATTGCTTTAAATTGGGGCTGGCAGTTTAATCATGACCTGAAGCTTGATACTAAAATCCAGTATGACTGGCAGCGCAATGATCATAATTCAGGCCGCTCTGATAAAGACGGCCGCAAAATATCGCTTAAATTCAAATATAAGCTCTAGCTGAGTTCTTTCAATTTCCTTAATTTTTAAAGATTGCTGTTTGATTCTTCTAAAAACTTTATAATAAAAATTATTTGTGATATAATATTTCTAATGAATAGAAAAAAATAATTTTCTAGTTTTAATCAACAAAGGAGTTGATCAATTTTGAGTTATATGTCCAGATATCGTGATTGGCTTGTAAGCGATTATTTTGATGAGCAAACAAAAGAGGAGCTTGAGTCTATTAAGGATGATGAAGCAGAAATAGAAGATCGATTTTATAAAAATCTGGATTTCGGAACAGGTGGAATGAGAGGTAAAATGGGAGCCGGTACCAATAGAATCAATAAATATGTGGTTCGCAAAGCTACACAGGGACTGGCTAATTATATAATCAATTACAGTGATAACGGCAGGGAAAAAGGAGTTGTAATTGCCTATGATTCAAGACATAATTCTCCCGAATTTTCTTTAGAGGCAGCCTTAGTTTTGGCTGCAAATGGAATTAAAACATATTTATTTACCGGAATGAGAGCTACTCCGGAACTTTCTTTTGCTGTTAGAGAGTTAGATGCAGTTGGAGGTATAGTTGTTACTGCCAGTCATAATCCCCCCGAGTATAATGGCTATAAGTTATACTGGGAAGATGGAGGACAGGTTGTACCCGAACAGGCAAGAGATATTATTGCAGAAATTGAAGAAATAGACGATTTTTCTATTGTTAAAACAATGGATGAGATGGAAGCTGTTAATCAGGGGCTTTTAAATTATATCGGCAGTGAAATTGATGAGAGCTATCAGCAGACTTTAATTGATGTCTTACCTGATACTGAGCTGGCTGCAGAAAAGGGTAGTAACTTAAATGTAGTTTATACACCACTGCACGGAACCGGCAGCACAGTTGTGCCTCAGCTTTTATCAGATTTAGGTTTTAATAATCTGGCTGTAGTTGAAGAACAGGCAGATGGTGATTCTGACTTTTCTACTGTAGAAAGTCCAAATCCAGAAGACCGATCGGCATTTGAGCTGGCTTTAAAACTGGCAGACAAAGAAGATGCAGATGTAATTATTGCTACTGATCCGGACTGTGATCGGATGGCACCTGCTGTTAAGGATGCTGACGGTAATTATCAGCTGTTAAATGGTAATGAAGCCGGAGTTTTATTTGCTGATTTTCTGCTTAAGGCTAAAAAAGAAGCCGGTACTTTAAGTGATAATGGTGTTATCATTAAATCTATAGTTTCTACAGATATGGTTTCCGAAATTGCAGCAGATTACGGAGTAGAGGTTTTAGATGTACTTACGGGCTTTAAATTTATAGGAGAAAAAATTACTGAATTTGAAGAGTCAGGGGAAAAAGATTTTATTTTAGGTTTTGAAGAGAGTTTAGGCTATTTAATTGGTAAATATGCCCGTGATAAAGATGCTGCTGTGGCAGCCGGATTATTTGCCATTATGGCCTTAAAATATAAGGAAGCAGGAAGCACAATTCTGGAGCGTCTGGCAGAATTAAGAGCTGAGTACGGATATTATTTAGAAGACCTGCATTCAACCCGTCTTGAAGGTAAAGAAGGACAGGAGATTATAACTAAGACCATTGCTCATTTAAGAGAAAAGAGCCCGGAAAAAATTGCCGGTCTTGAGGTTCAGGTTATACGTGATTATAAGCAGTCGAAAACTGTTTACTTAAATGAAGATCGCGAAGAAGAACTGAAATTGCCTAAATCCAATGTTCTGCAGTATCTGCTTGAAGATAATTCCAAGCTGACTATTAGACCTTCTGGAACCGAACCCAAGCTTAAGTTTTATTTTGCAGTTAAAGATAAGGACCAGGCTGCAGCAGAAGCCAAGCTGGATCAGTTTAAAGAAAAGGTTATTGCAGAGATGGACAGTATAATGGGAAATGTTTAATTAAAAATAATATTTAAATTAAATAGTTTTTAATTGAAGAGGGGCTGGCAGGCCTCTCTTTTTTAACATTTTGCCCGATAAATGTTATAATAATAGTGAAAAAATAAAATATAGGAGTGATAAAATGAAAATCAAAAAAGCAGTAATACCTGCGGCAGGTTGGGGAACAAGACTGCTGCCGGCTACCAAGGCACAGCCCAAAGAGATGCTGCCTATAGTTGACAAACCCTCTATTCAATATATTGTAGAAGAGGCAGTTGCAGCAGGTATAGAAGATATTTTAATTATAACTTCTAAGGACAAGCAGAGTATAGAAGACCATTTTGATAAATCAGCAGCTTTAGAGATGGCTTTAGAAAAACAGGGTAAAACTGAATTGTTAAAAGAAGTTCAGGATATTTCGCAGATGATAAAAATTCACTCTGTCAGACAGAAGGAGCAGAAAGGCCTGGGTCATGCAATTTCCTGTGCTAAATCCTTTATTGGAGATGAAGCCTTTGCTGTTCTGCTGGGGGATGATATTATTCATTCTAAGGAGCCTGTCATCAAGCAGATGATGAAGGTTTACGAAGAAAAAGAATCTGCAGTTTTAGGCTGTAAAACTGTGGCCAGAGAAAATGTTAATAAATACGGAATAGTTGATTACAGCTGCAGAGATGGCGATGTTTATAAGGTGGAAGATCTGGTCGAAAAACCTTCACTGGAGCAGGCACCATCAGAACTGGCAATTTTAGGCCGCTATATTATTACACCTGATATTTTTGATATTTTAGAAAATACTCCTCCGGGCAAAGGTGGAGAGATTCAGCTGACCGATGCTCTAAAGACCCTGCTCGATCAGCGTCCTGTTTATGGTTATGATTTTGAAGGTAAGCGTTATGATGTTGGCAATAAAATGGGCTTTTTGAAAACTACTGTCGAGCTGGCTCTGGCCCACGAAGATTTGGGAGCAGATTTTAAGGATTATCTGAAAGAACTCAGTTCTGAATTATAAAAATAGGATCTTAAAACTCAAATCCGGGCTGTTTAAAAGCTGAATTTTAACTTTTAAACAGTTTGATCAAAGCTGCAGATAAATAACATAGATTTAAAAACGGAAAAACTGCTCTAGATTTTGATCATTAAAATGAGGGCCGACAATTTCTTTGAACTGACTTTTATCAGCCGGTTTTTCCAGAATGATCCGAGAAGCCCTTCTGCTGCCGATACCGGGAACTGCTTCCAGCTCTTTTTTGCTGTAATCACCGATTTTTTTCGGCCATTTAAGAGCGGTAATTGAGCGGTAGCCGTGATCGATAACCTTAACTTTTTTAAAAAAGTCATCATTTTGATCAATAACTGCTGTCAGTATCGGATAAGTACCCAGCTGGCGGCAGTAATTTAAACTACCCTTCTTTTTCTCGGAGTAGAGGTCTTTTAAAATGACACCGGTGGGAAAGACTTTTTTCAGCATCTGCTGATTTATCTTTTCATTAATTTTTTGCTTATACTTTTTAAATTCTCCCTGACTGTACTTTACTTCCGGGTAACTGCCCAGCCTGACAACCTGGCGGATATTAATTCTTCTGAGCAGCAGGTCATTCTGCAGCAGCTTTTCTAAAAATTGATAATTATATTTTAGGGTAGCTCTGCTTTCACCGATTAAACCGTGGAGCAAGTTAAGTCCGGGCAGAAGTTTGGGGATTCCATCCTCTCTCCTGCCGCCTATTTCGTTCATCAGTTTGATGGCAAAATAATTTTCTTCAGCTGTACTGTCAATATTGTTTTTTGTTAAAACTTCTGGATCAGCTGATTCGAGTCCGAAGGCAGCTGTATCGCCGGCTGTATTATATTTAGCGATTATTTCTATAATTTCTGCTGCTTTTTCTGGACTTCTGGCAATTTCAGCCGGATTCATATTGTCCATATGCAGCACCTTAAGCTCGGGATCAGCTCTGCGGATTCCCTGATAGAGCTCTCTGATT
Organism: Halanaerobium sp.; assembly: GCA_046541575.1. Classification (GTDB taxonomy): domain Bacteria; phylum Bacillota; class Halanaerobiia; order Halanaerobiales; family Halanaerobiaceae; genus Halanaerobium. The sequence continues at coordinate 9,267 of JBKHDA010000050.1, forward strand.
TGAGCAGGATTTAAGATAAAGTTTTTGTTTTTCCTGCGGGCCCCATAAAGCAGCAGATCTGTCTGACTGCCGAGTCGGTAATTATGAATTCCGGCAGCTGCAAGTGCTTCAACTTCGGCGCTAACTGCTTCTGCCCGGCGGCTGTAGCTTAATTTTTTTAGTCTTTCACTGCAGAAAGCACAGTGGCTGGACCGAGGACAGCCTCTAAAAGTTTCCAGCTCGGCAATTAAATTTGGATAATTGGGATGTTCTTTAACAACTGCTGCTCCACTCAGGGCAAAGCTGTTAATGTAATCAGCTGCTTCAGCAGGAGCAATTTCTATCTGCTGCAGGCGTTCAAATAAATCAAGGGCGGCAACTTCTGAGCTTAAAATGTCATAGTCAGCCTTAAATTTTTCTCTCATTTTTTGAATGAGCGTGATTGGTCCGGCTAAAACTTTGGTCGGGTAAAATATTTTTTCTCCAATTTCTTTAATTTCTGCTGCTGATGCCGGCTGACCGCCGAGATAGTGTCCCGGTACGGTAGTGCCGGCGATTAAAACTACAATGTCCAGACTTTCCATTTTTTCTAATTCAGCCTCTTTATTCTGCCGCAGCTGATCAATTGTTAGGTAGTTGAGATTATCTTCTTTAATTCCGGCTGCAAGCAGTGCACCCCAGAGATATCGGATATGGGGAGAAATGTAGGGGGGAACTCCCAGACAGGAAGGTTCATCTAAATAGCCATCTATAATTGTGATTTTTATTTTGCTGTTTTTCATTTTAAAACCCTTTCTATTTTAAGCATTTATTATTTTGATAATCAGAGCAAATGCAAGTTCTAATAACTATATTATAACATAAAGTCTTTTTAGTGAAAAAATCAATAAATAAATGCTTTAAAAAGCAGGATTTAGGCTTTTGAGATTAAATATATATAAGTAGGGAAAATAATTTAATTATTTTATTAATGGAGATGAAAACTTTGCAGAAATTAAAGAAATGTTTTAATATAATTTTATACTTTTTAATACTAATTTTAATTTTAACTGCTCCAGCAGCAGCAGAATATTTTCAGGGTAATCTTGCTGACTTTGTTAAAACTGAAAAACAGATTACCGTGCCTATTTTTAAGCCAACTGAAAAAATTGAGATCAGGGCAGAAGAGGATACTGTTCTGTCTGCTGCCGGTAGTGAGGATTTAAAGCTGGAAGAGGATAAGCTTTATTTTATAACCCAGTCTACAGTTACTACTGAGGACCCTGCAGCAGGAGAAGCCAGATCAGGCTGGGGTATTCAGCTTATGGCCAGCTCATCAGAAGAGAAAGCAGTTGATTTTAAAGAAAAAGCAGCTGCTGAGCTGGAAGCAGAATTATTTATCAGTGAAGAAGATGGTCTCTACAAGGTTCTGGCCGGAAACTTTTCCGAGCGGAGTCAGGCAGAAGAGCTGCAGCAGAAGCTGGAAGAGCTCGGCTACAGCGGCTGGCCGCGGGAGTCTCAAACGGCCAGGGAATCCGGAGAGGGTTCAGAACTTAAACTTGAAAAACAGACCGACTCCGGTCTGGACAAAAAAGTTCTTAATATTTATAATGCAGCCGGCGAAAAATTAAGAGAGGCTCATGTTTTTGTAGTTGAAGGCCAATTTGAAGCTAAGGGAAATCAGATTCAGGGTAAATTTAACTTCGGCCCCATTGGCAATTCGGTTTTATTCAGCTATAAAACTGATCTGGAAGAACTGACAGCCTATCAGCTGCAGAAAAATTTTGATTCGGATACCCCTGAGGAAGCTCTAAAAGCCCAGGCAATTTTATATAGGACTTCACTTTTATATCAGCTGGAGATTCAGGGAGCAAGACTTGAAAATTTAGATAATCTTAAATTTGGCTCTTTAAATCCCGTTTTTGCTGAGGCAGCTGAGGCCACCGAGTATCAGGTTTTAGTCAGAAATAAGGAATTTTATTATAATAATGATTTTTCATTAAAAGATCTGCGCAAACCAAAGGCAGGAATAATACCTCTGGCTCAGGCAGATTATAGTTATCAAGAAATCATTAATTATTATTATGATCGCGCCAATCTGGCGGATTTAAAACTGCTTTTAGATAGTGAAGAGAAGTTTAATGCTCGTATCGAGCGGGGGCTTGAGATGAAAGAGATCAGACAGATGAGCTGGTCCGGCCCACGGGTGATTACAGTGCTTGATTTTGATTTAAAACGCGATAATTTAAATCTGAAGCCGGTTCTTGCTCAGGGTGTAGTCCCGGGCAGAGAGGATCTGGTCGAGTTGATTAAAAAGCATTCGGCACTGGCCGGAGTTAATGGCGGTTATTTCCACTACAGCGGTCGTCCACTGGGTCTGCTTTATATCAATGGAGAACTGGTTAGTGAACCCCTTTATAACCGAAGTGCACTGCTTATTTCTGAGGGTAATCAGATTTCTTTTGGCCGGGTTGACTGGGAAGGAGAGCTGATTATCGGATCTGCTGCCGAAAAAATAAAGCTGGATGGAATTAACAGAGAGGTCAATTCAGGTGAGTTAATTTTATTCAATCATTATTATGGCCCCAGAATGCCGGCCTTAAGTGCTGAACAGTATGATATCGTGGTCAGAGATAACAGAGTTTTAGGTGTGGAAAATGAAGCGGGCTCCAGGACTGCTATTCCACCTGACGGTTTTGTGCTCAGATTTTCTGGCTCCAGGTCTGATATCAAAAATAGGATTTCGGAGCTGAAAAATAAAGAAATCCGGCTGGATTATAATTTAAGTCCTGATTTAAAAGCAGAGAATGTCCGCCATGCAGTTGGGGGAGGTCCAAGGCTTTTAAGAGATGGAGAAATCTCTATTAATGGCCGGGAAGAGAAATTTCAAAAGGATATTATAAATGGCAGGTCCCCAAGGACTGCGGCTGCTCTGACTGAAGATAATCATCTGCTGCTTTTAACAATTGACGGCAGACAGGCGGAATGGAGTGTTGGGATGACCCTGGAGGATGTGGCTCAGACCTTAAAGAACCTGGGAGCAGTTGATGCTATCAATTTAGATGGTGGCGGCTCAGCCCGGATGGTAATCAGAGGTTTTAATATGAGCACTCCCAGTGAAAAAAGATTGATCTCAAATGGAGTTATAGTAGATCAAAAAGATTAAATTCAATTATTAAAAATACTTTAACCAAAAAATTATAAAAGGAGAATTCAAATGTTTAAAAAATCAATTATTTTATTTATTACAGCAGTTTTTTTAGTACTATCTTTTTCTACAGTTAATGCAGCAGATTTAAATTCAGTTACTTATTCTATTTCGGGGGATTCTTCTGATATTGATACTCTGGAGTTAGAACCCGAATTCAGACTTGATGGAGGCCATCCGGCTAAACTCAATTTAGCCTTTGATGGTGATGATATATATTTTGGTGCAGATATGGGTTTAAATATGCTGACAGAGGATAATTTCAGAATGGACCTGCACTTAATGCTGACAAGTGATATTGATGGTCGTGATTTTGGTAAGGGAATTGGACTGGCAGCTGCAACCCGCAGTCAGGATTTGAGTTTTTTCTGGCAGACCTATTATTTTATCGATGATGATTTAGATGACCATGCCTATTATCAGGGAGGAGTAAATTACAGAATCGGTCCCAGCAGTGATCTGGTATTTAGTGTTGCCAATCAGTACTGGGATTTAAGTAATGATGTAATTAAAATGGGAATCAAATTCAAGATGTAGGGGGAAGTAATGGATAAGTATCAGCCGGAAGAACTCGTCAAATATATTAAAAAATTTGAAAACAAAAGAATAATGGTTTTAGGAGATTTAATAGCAGATAAATTTATTATAGCTGATCCGGAAAGGCTCTCACGGGAGGCACCTGTTTTGATTTTAAAACACCAGCAGGAAAAAACCCTTCCCGGTGGTGGAGCAAATGCCGCTGCCAATATTGCAAGCCTGGGAGCTGAGGTTGATCTGCTCGGAGTTGTGGGCGATGATCTGGCAGCTGAGGCATTAAAAGCAGAGCTGGCCAAAAGAAAAATTATAACTGATGGTATTTTCAGGGATGCAGCTCGACCCACTGCCGAAAAAACAAGAATTCTGGCCGGTGGAGATCAGATTGTCCGCCAGCAGGTAGTAAGGGTTGATAAGGTTAAAAGCTTTGATATCAGTTCTGAGCTCAGCCAAAAATTATTGGACTACCTCCAGGAAAATATTGCCCAGAGTGATGCTGTTCTTTTTTCCGATTATGGTAATGGAATTTTTAATGAGAAGACTACAGCCAGTTTTGTTGAGAGTGCAGCAGCTGCTGCTAAAGATTCGGCTATTGACAGTCGCTATCAGCTGGAGCAGTTTAAAGGAGCTGTAATCGCAACTCCAAATCTGGAAGAAGCATCTGCCATTTATGGAGAGGAACTGCGGAGTCAGGCTGAGGTAGAAAAGGCCGGGCTGGAAATGCGCAGAGATTTAGAATTAAAATATCTGTTGATAACTCAGGGTGGAGATGGAATGACTCTTTTTAGACCAGGAGATAAAATAGAGCATATTGCTGCAGCTAATTTTTCAGAGGTCTTTGATGTAACAGGTGCCGGTGACACGGTAGTTGGAACTTTAATCTTAGCACTGGCAGCAGGGGCACCGGTGGAAATTGCAATCAGAATTGCCAATCATGCTGCCGGAATTGTAGTCCGCAAAAGTGGAGTTGCCTCTGTTAAAGCAGCAGAACTAATCAGGGAAGTGAATAAAAATGACAGCTGAGATAATGGAATTGGAAGCACTAAAAAATGAAATTAAAGAGAAAAAAGAAGCAGGAGAGCTGGTAGTTTTTACAAATGGCTGTTTTGATATATTACATGTTGGACATATCCGCTATCTTAAAAAAGCAGCTTCTCTGGGAGACAAACTGGTGCTGGCTGTAAATAGTGACAGCTCAGTTAAAAAGCTAAAAGGGGGCGGTCGTCCTTTTGTACCTGAGGCCGAAAGGCTGGAAATGCTTGCTGCTTTAGAGATGATTGATTATTTAATTCTTTTTTCCGAAATTGATGCCAGAGCACTGCTGGAAGAAATCAGGCCGCAGCTCTATGTTAAGGGCGGAGATTATAGGATTGAAGACCTGCCGGAAGCGGAAACGGTTTATAACTACGGCGGCAAAATTATTTTAATCTCAGAGGTTAAAGGAAAATCAACAACAAATATAATTAAAAAGATAAGGCAGAGTAAAGATGAAAAATAGTCAGCTGCAAATTCTTATTCTGCTGACCCTTTTACTCTTAGGAGTAACGATGCTGGAATTAGGAATTTCATTTCAGGATTTGATGAGTTTTTGAGGGAAAACTAGGACCAGGATGGGGGGATTTTCTTGTTTAAAGAAAAGGAAGAAGAAGAGATAATAGAGATGGCCCAGGCTGGAA
>JBKHDA010000051.1:0-14511 GCA_046541575.1 Halanaerobium sp.
ACAGTATACCTCTGTTAAAAGTGGCCAGAATTCAAGAAATAGTAGAAATGATGAAAATAGTGTGGATGTTGAAGTCGAAATGGCGGAACTTGCCAAAAATAGTATTTATTATAATGTGATGTCCAAGAGGGCTGCCGGACATTTTTCCAGCTTAAATCAGGTCATTCAACAGGGAGGTAAATAATTATGTTTAAAGGAATAGATATTAGTGCTTCTGGCTTATCAGCACAGCGCTTAAGGATGGATACAATTTCTTCTAACATCTCAAATGCAGAAACAACTAGAGATGAAGATGGAAATACTTACAGAAGAAAAACCCCTATTTTTAGAGAGAAACTTGACAAAAAAATGGGAACTGCTTCTGGAAATGGTTCTGATTCCAATTCAGGTGGTGTAGAAGTGGATGAGATTGCAGAAGATCAGTCTCCATTTCGTCTGGAATACCGCCCAGAACATCCTGATGCCAATGAGGACGGTTATGTAGAACTTCCTAATGTCAGTGTGATGACCGAAATGGTAAATATGGTTGATGCCAGTAGAGCGTATGAGGCAAATGTTCAGGCCATTTCAAATTATAAGAGTATGGCAAGTAGTGCTCTCAATATAAGCACTTAATTAAGGAGTGGGGAAAAATGGAAATTAATCCGATTAAATTTCAGAGTGGATATGAAAATTTTAAGATTGAAAATAACAGCAACAAGCAGGATGTTCAGGCATTTTCTGATTTATTTAGAGAAAAATTAAATGAGGTTAATGAGCTGAAGAAAGATTCACAGGCAGAAACAGCAAGTTTTGCTGCAGGTGAAACAGATAATGTACATGATGTAATGATTGCTTCAGAAAAAGCTAAGGTAGCAGTTAATTTAACCACCGCTGTTCAGACAAAGGTTTTGGATGCATATAATGAAGTTATGCGTTTACAGGTATAAGAATATCAATAATATCGAATACAAGGTATTTACGAAAGAGGTATAGTGATGGCCGAATTTTTCGCAAAATACAAGGAAGAAATACAGGATACATGGCAAAAATTGAATAAAAATGTTCAAATCTTAATTATTATTCTCACAATAGTTATGGCTGGTGCTTTCGGCTATCTTATTTTTAGGGGAACTTCTACTAATTATCAACCTCTTTTTACTAACCTGAGTACTGATGATACAGCAGCAATTGTTGAAAGACTGGATGAAAATGGTGTTGATTATCAGCTGGGAGGAAACGGTAATACAATTTTAGTTCCAGAAAGTGAGATACATAGACTTAGACTTGATATGGCTTCAGCTGGTCTTCCTGACCAGGGAGTAGTCGGTTTTGAAATTTTTGATAATAGTGAATTTGGCACCACTGAATTTGAAAGACGAGTTAATTATTATCGAGCATTGGGGGGCGAATTAAGCCGCTCAATTCAATCGATTTCTGGTATAGAATTTGCCAGAGTTCAGATTACACCTCCGGAAGAAAGTTTATTTTTAGATGAGGAAAAATCTGCCACTGCTTCAGTTATGGTTAAATTAAGAACAGGTTATAATATGAGTACGGAACGGATTAATGCTATACAAAATCTGGTTGCAAGTGGGGTGCAGGATTTACCCCTGGCAGAAGTTACAGTTGTTGATACTAATGGTAATCTTTTATCTCAGCCTTCTGATAGTTCTGATGGTCAATGGTCTGATCCACAAAATTTCGCGATGCAGAAGGAATTTGAGTCTGCTTTAAAAAATGATTTAAACTCTCTTTTAACTAAGGTTTTAGGCCCAAACAATTTTGCTGTACAGGTAAATGCCAATCTAGATTTTGATCAACGCCAGGCAGAAAGCAAAACCTATAATCCGGTTGTTGATGATAGTGGTATTGTCCGCAGTGAAGAAATAAATACTGAAAGTCAGCAAAATGGAGTTACCGGAGGAGCACCAGGGACAGATACCAATATTCCTCAGTACCAGGAAGAGGATGATGGAGAGGGCAGCAGTTATGAGAGTGAAAATACTATTACAAATTATGAAATAAATGAAAGAATTGAACAGCATGTTTATGCACCAGGGGAGGTAGACCGCTTATCTGTTTCTGTTATGATTGATCAGGAAACCGATGAAGAGACAATTGAACAGATCAGAAATGCTGTTGCTGCGGCAATTGGTTATGATGAAGAAAGAGGAGATGTCTTAAACATCAGCTCAATAGCTTTTGATGATTCTATGGAAAATGCAGCTCAAGACGCTGTGCAGGCTCAAGAAGCTGCAGAGAGAAGACAGATGTATATTTATGGTGGACTTATATTATTAGTATTAATTTTAACATCTGCTTTGATCATTTATTTATATCGCAAAAAGCCTGCTGCAGAGCGCGGTTCTCAGGTAGATCTTTCTGTTGAAGAAGATGAAGAAGAAATTGATTTATTTGAACCAGATGCAGATCAAAGAAAAAGAGCTAAGGTTAAAAATGAACTAGAGAACATGATACATTCTGATCCAGAAAATGCAGCTAAATTGATTCGCAGCTGGTTAGTTGATGAATAAATGTCGAAGGGGTTTTTGTTATGAGAGATGAATTATCAGGTAAAGAAAAAGCGGCTATTTTGTTAATTTCACTGGGACCTGATGTGTCTTCAGATATTTTCAAACATTTAGATGACGAAGAGGTAGAAAAATTAACTCTAGAAATTGCCAATCAGAATAAAATCGATCCTGAAATCAAAAAAAAGATACAGGAAGAATTTCTGCAGCTGCAGAAAGCAAATGATTATATTAATTCTGGTGGAATAAACTATGCCAAAAAAATACTGGAAAAATCATTTGGTAAGGAAAAAACTCGCAGTATTATTAATCGTTTAACTGCTACTCTACAGGTCAGGCCCTTTGACTCAATACGAAATTCAGACCCAACCCAATTGCTTAATTTTATTCAGGGAGAACATCCCCAGACAATTGCGCTAATTCTTGCCTATATTGATGCAAATCAGGCTTCTCAGGTTATATCCTCACTAGCACCTGATGTTCAGAGTGAAGTGGCTAAAAGAATGGCTGTTATGGATCGAACATCTCCAGAAATTATTAAAGAAGTTGAATCAGTTTTAGAAAAGAAGCTGTCTTCGGTTGCAGCTAATGAATATGCAAGTGCCGGTGGAATACAGGCTATTGTTGATGTTTTAAATCAGGTTGACCGCGGCACTGAAAAGAATATTTTAGATAAACTGGAAGAAGATGATCCAGAACTGGTTGAAGAAATCAAAAAGAGAATGTTTGTCTTTGAAGATATTGTACTTCTTTCTGATAGAGCAGTACAGCTTGTATTAAGACAGGTGGAAACTCATGATCTTGCTTTGGCATTAAAAACAGCAAGTGATGAGGTTGAAAATATAATTACAGGTAATATGTCTCAGCGTGCAGCAGAGATGCTGGAAGAGGATATGGAATTTATGGGTCCTGTAAGAATTAGAGAAGTTGAAGATGCACAGCAGCGTATTGTTAATGTGATTAGAGAATTAGAAGAAAGTGGAGAAATAGTTATTGCTAGAGGTGGGGAGAGTGAAGTAATTGTCTAAAGTTATTAAGACATCTCAGATTACTGGAGAATATAAAATTAATCAAAATCCTAAAACCCTTTCTTTCAACAAAATCAGTGATCAGGAAGATTCTGATTTTAAAAAAGATAAAAAAAACAAAAAAGTTATAAAAAAACAAAAAAAAGTGATTTCTAAAGCAGAAAAAGAAGCCGCAGAGATTATTAATGAAGCAGAAAATAAAGCAGCAAAAATAGTTGAAGAAGCAAAAAAGGAAAAAGAAAAAATTACAGCAGAAAAAGATCAAATATACAATAAGTTAAAATCAGAGGCCAGAGCTGAAGGATTAAAAAAGGCTGAGTCTGAAATAAAAAGACAGGAAAAAGAATTATCTGATTTAATTTCCAGTTTTGAAAAAGAATTCAGGCGTGAAAAAGACAGGATAAGAAAAGATATAATTGAGCTGGCCGTTAAAATAGCAAGTATAGTAATAGATGTTAAATTGGAAACCGAACATGATATGATTAATAACATTATTTCTGACATGTTGAGTAAAATAGATGATAACCATCGTGATATTTTAGTTAGAGTTAATCCACAACTTCTACCTTATATTGAGGAGAATCGTTTTTACGAACATATAAATCAAAAAAATATTGAATTTCATTCAGACCCGGAGTTAAAAAAAGGTGACTGTGTAGTGGAAACCAATCTTGGTGGTAAAGAAGGAAGTCTGGAACACAAGCTTGACCTGATTAAAACTGAGTTATTAAAAGAGGTAGAACAGCATGATTAATTTAGATATGTCAAAATTAGAAAGTAGACTCAATGATATAAATATGACCAGAAATTTTGGCCATATTAACCGTGTGATAGGACTGGTTATTGAGTCTATTGGTCCTCAGGCTTCAATTGGAGAACTCTGTTTAATCAAAGGGGAACATGGAGATATTAAAGCAGAGGTGGTTGGCTTTGATGATAACAAAGTGTTAATGATGCCGATTGGAGAGATGGAAGGAATAAAACCGGGAGCAAGAGTTGTAGCAACTGATCAAAAATTAAAGGTTAAAGTTGGTAAAGAACTGCTGGGTAAAATAATTGATGGTAGTGGAAATGTGATTACTGATGATGAACTCAGTGGTTTAAATGAAGTCCCGGTTAATCGCAAACCACCTAATCCTCTGACCAGGGAAAGAATTAAAGAGCCTTTATCCCTTGGAGTTCGCTGTATTGATGGGTTTTTAACCTGTGGTAAGGGACAGCGGCTCGGAATTTTTGCCGGTAGTGGGGTAGGTAAATCGACTCTGCTGGGAATGGCCGCCAGGAATACCAATGCCGATATTAATGTAATTGGTCTGGTCGGTGAGCGTGGTCGTGAGGTTAGAGATTTTATTGAAAAAGATCTGGGAGAAGAAGGTTTAGAGCGTTCAATTGTTGTAGTGGCAACTTCTGATCAGCCTGCCCTTTTAAGGGTTAAAGCAGCTAATATTGCAACCGCAATAGCTGAACATTTTAGGGATCAGGGCGAAGATGTACTGCTGATGATGGATTCTGTTACCCGAGTGGCTATGGCTTTAAGAGAGGTTGGACTTGCCATTGGTGAGCCTCCAGCAACCAGGGGTTATCCGCCTTCTGTATTTGCTGAATTACCAAAACTTTTAGAAAGAACAGGGACCAATGCTCTTGGTTCAATTACTGCTTTATATACTGTGCTGGTTGAAGGTGATGATTTTAATGAACCTGTTTCTGATACAGTCAGAGGTATTTTAGATGGCCATATTTCTCTATCAAGAGAACTGGCAGAAGCCAGTCATTATCCGGCTGTTGATGTTTTAAGCAGTATCAGCAGAATCATGGAAGATATAGTCAGCGAAAGTCACAGTCAGGCAGCAGCAAAACTGCAGAAATTAATTGCAGCTTATAATCAATCTGAAGACTTAATTAATATTGGTGCTTATGAGAAGGGCTCAAATCCCGAGGTGGATAAAGCAATAGAAAAAATTGATGAAATTAATGATTTTTTGACCCAGGGAATAAATGAAGAAGCCAATTATCAGGATACTGTAGAGCAGTTAATCAAAATAGCTGAGAAATAGTAATAGAGGTGGCTGATTTATGAAAAAATATAAATTTAAGTTTGAAAAAATCTTAAATTTGCGAACAAGGCAGGAAGAACAGGAAGAGGATAAATATTTACTTTTAAAAAAAGAACTAAATAATATTAAAAATAAGATTAAATCAATAAAATTAGAAAAAGAAAATATTTATGAACATCTGAGGGACCAGGAAAATGATCTGGCTCTAAATATTAGTTTAAGAAGATATTTAAAAAAACTTAAGGCAGATGAAAAGGCTGCCCAGATAGAAAAAGAGGATAAAAAACAGGAAATATTTGAACAGTTAGAAGTTTTAATGGAAAAGAAAAAAGAGAGAAAAACAATGGAAAAATTAAAAGATAAAAAAATCGAAAAATTTGTCAAAGAATTTTTAGAAAATGAACAAAAAGAACTTGATGAACTGGGCAGACATTATTCTATGGGTGGTAGATTAAATTGATAAAAAAGATTTTATTTTTTTTAATATTATTTTTAATTTTATTTGCAATGTTATCCTGGTCTTTTGATGCACTGGGAATAATTGATATAAAAACAACTGTAAGTAATATAGCTAACAGCACACCGATTGTTAAAGATTATATAATTACTCAGGCAGAACTTGATTCTTTAAAAGAGGAAAATTCTTCTTTAAAAAATACTGCTGCCGAAAAAGACAGCCAAATTGAAGAGCTGGAGGCACAAATAGAAGATTTAAATAAAGAGCTAACAGAGTCTGATGATATGATTGCAGATTTAGAGTCTGATTATGAAAGTTTAAATACCGATGAACAGAATCGAGAAGCTAAATTAGAAAAAATTGCCAACATCTATCGTCGGATGGAACCAGAAGCTGCTGCAGCTGTTATTCAGGAGTTAGAAAGCGGTCTGGCGATTGAAATATTAAGTAGACTAAAAGAAGAACAGGCTGCAGAAATATTACAGTCTATGCCCCAGGACCAGGCTGCAGAATTTATCAGTCAACTGGGTTTAGAATAGATAAAGATTCAATTATGAGTAATAAAATTTAAGGAGAGGAGGTGAATAGATGACAGAAGCGCTACTAAATAATATTCTTCAGGCCGGCAATAATAAATTTGAGCCTGCTGAAAAGAAAAAATCTGCAACTAATAAAAGCAGAAGTTTTTCTGAGACAATGCAGAAAATTAATGAGCAGAATAAAAGCTCAAAAAAATCTGAACTAAAAAATAGTGATGCAGTTAAAGAAAAATCTTCTTCGCTCAGCAATCAGGAGTTTCTGGCTAAATTAAAGAAGATACTGAGCAAAAATAATAAAGAGGTTCCCTCAGAACTACTCTCTCTGCTTCAGGGAGGCAGTTTGAGCAAACAGCAGAAAGCAATGCTGGAACAGCTGATGCTTAATCTAAAAAATAATAATTTGGATATTTCAGATCTCAAATCTTTACTTAACAAAAATAGTGATAATCAAAGGTTAGAGAAAGCTGAGGAAAATCAGATTTTTAATTCCGAAGAAAATAGCGGAAATATTAAACTAAAAAATATAGATGTCGATGATTTAGAAAAGGTAGTCAAATTATTAGAAAAAGATGGAGAAAACTTAAGCCAGGCTGAAAGTTCCCAATTAAAAGAGGAAATTAATAAGCTTGCTAAAATATTAATTAATGCTAATTCTGAAACTGGAGAAGATGCAGCTAAAAACTTAGAGCAGATATTGAGAACTGAAAATCCAGGAGATAAACTTGGTGAATTAGTTTCTGCTTTAAAAGAGAGCAATCTTAGTTTAGACGACTTAGTTGAAACTTCTGAACAAAAAGAGCCTAAAATGCCTTTATTAGCTCAGGCACTTGATTCAGAAAGCTTAGATTTTAGTGATTTAACTGATACTTTTAGTTCTGAAAATAATTCTTCACTGTTTGCAGAACTTTCGGCTCAGTTAAAAGAAATGCTGGATGAAGAAAATACTAAATTGAGTAATCAGGAACCAGGAGCTAATGTTGAATTGAAAAATTCTGATCTTTTTTCATTAAATAATGACTCTACTTTAGATTTTAATTTTGAAGAAGGGGAATTAGAGAATAAAAATCAGAATAACTTTTTTGATTTAGATAATTCCAATCTATTTTTCGATTTTGATGCGGAAAATAATAGTACTGCTAACAATCTAAATTTAGAAAATTTCAGTTTAAACAGCGACAACACAGCTAATTTAGCTGAAAATGCTGATTTGAGATCTCAGGTTGTTGAACAGTTCAGAGGTGAATATTCTCCTGAAACAAAGGAGATGCAGATCCAGTTAAAACCGGAGTCACTGGGTAAGATTGATATCAGTCTTTCTTTTGATAATGATCAATTGACAGGTAAAATGCTGGTTGAGAGCGAGATTGTTAGGACTCAGCTGGAAAATAGCCTTAAAGGCCTAAAATCAGACCTGCTTAAACAGGGAATTAATATTGAACAGTTTAAGATTGAAACTGCTAAAAATGCTCCCCAGCAGGTTGAAAAGCAGAATGAATTTGCCTTTAATGATCAAAATACCGGCTTTAGTGATGGAGAAACAGGTCAGAATCAGGAATATGAACAGCGTCGTTTTTTTGAAGGGCAGTATTATGTTCAGCGAAATAACAACAGTCCAAATTTCAGTGGAGATAATTTAATAATGAGACAGCAGGAAATAATTAACAGAGCAGCTTTTTCTAACGAAAAGATTAATCTGCTTGCCTAAGGAGGTAGTTAAATGTCAGAAATAGCAGGATTGACCTCTGCTCAGAACACGGGCATAAGTTCAAGACAAAAGACAAATGATCAACTGGAAACAGAAAGAGAAAGTCTTGATGGGAATGATGGTCTGGGCCAGGATGCATTTTTTAAAATCCTGATTACTCAACTTCAAAATCAGGACCCGCTTAATCCAATGGAGGATCGCGAATTTGTTTCTCAGATGGCAGAGTTTTCTTCACTTGAGAAAAACGAAAAGATATATTCTCTCTTAGAAGAGAAGTTAGGTTCCAATCAGGTGATTGAAAACAGCAATTTAATTGGACAAGAAATTACTGCTAATGTTGAAGGCATAGATATGAGCGGTATTGTGGATGCTGTTAAATCTTCTGATGATAAAGTATTTGCCGTACTTGATTCTGGACAAGAGATTGAGATTAATGATATTACTCAGGTCAAAAATGTTGAAGAGGGTTCGGAAACTAAAGAAGAACCAAATGGTTATGATGCTGAGTCATTTGAATTTTAAAAAGAGGTGTTAATAATGGATAACAGATTACAAATTAATCAGCCCATACAGCCTCTACGTAAAACAGAGCAGCAGAATAAGCCTGCCCAGAAAAACAAAAAATCTGATTCTCCCTCGTTTAAAGATATACTGGGAGAAAAGTTGAATGGAAAAGAAAAATTATCATTTTCAAAACATGCACAGAAAAGAATTAATTCCCGCTCGATTCCAGTTTCTAAATCTGAGCTTGACAAACTGAGTAGTGGAGTGGAAAAAGCTAGAGACAAAGGTGCAAGAGACTCTCTGGTAATGGTAAATAATGTGGCTTATATTGTTAGTGTGGAAAACAACACAGTAGTTACAGCTGTAGATGAGGAAAGTATGGAAGATAATGTCTTTACAAATATCGATAGTGCTGTGTTTATGAAATAATTATTTTAGATGTAATTGAAAGATTAGATGGAAAAATTAAAGAAACAGGAAAGAGTTTAAGCTGAAAAATTATAGAATTTAGCTTAAAATCGGAAATGAGCTGGACCTTTTTCAGGGAGCTCTGTTCTGCTGTCGATAACAGCAGGACTCCGATAAAAAATGAAGGAGGAAAATTATATGTTAAGATCGATGTATGCCGGTGTGTCAGGATTAAACTCACATCAGCAGATGATGGATACAACAGGTAACAATATTTCAAATGTAAATACAATTGGCTTTAAAAGCAGCCGGGTTACCTTTAAGGAAATGTTGAGTCAGACTTTAAAGGGTGCTTCAAGGCCTTCTGATGATGGTGCTAGGGCAGGTACTAACCCACAGCAGATTGGTTTAGGTGTAGGGGTAGGAAGTATAGATAATGATATGTCTTCCGGTAACCTGCAGTCAACAGGAAAAAATTCTGATGTAGCTATTCAGGGAGATGGATTTTTTGTTCTGCAGGATGAGAATGGGAACAAATCATATTCTAGAGCCGGTAATTTTGGTTTTGATGCTAAGGGTAATTTATTTTCATTATCAACTGGACAACAGGTGGTTGGGTCTGTAGATGATTTGGAAGATAATCAGGAAAATAGTCCAATCAGTTTGGAATCGAAAATAGATACTAAAACTACAGATAAAGTTTCTATTGGTGGTAATCTTAATAAAAGCATAGCGGATGGTGAAAAACGAACTGTATCCACAGATATAATAGCCGAGGATAATTCATCATATACTCTTAAGATGACTTATGAAAAAAGTCCAGATGACGATAACAGTTGGACTGTAACTGGTGAATCAATAGCAGAGGATGCAGAGGATGGTTCAGGGGATAATTTAAGTTTTGATATTGGTGGTGGTAGTGCTGATGATTTTGAGATAGAATTTTCGGGTAATGGAGATATTGATACTGACGGTGGAGATATTAATGACGGGAAAATAAAGATTGGTAATCTTGCGGGGATAACAGGTTCAAATGTTGAGATAGATTTAAATGATTTAACACAGATTGCTGCGGAATCAGATATTAATTTCTCAGATGTTAATGGATATAAAAGAGGTGATCTAGAATCATTTTCTTTTGATGAAAATGGCTATATAATTGGATCATATAGTAATGGTCTATCAGAAGAATCTGCTAGAATTAAATTAGTTAACTTTGCAAACCCAGCTGGTTTAAATCGTGAAGATGGTGTTTTCACAGAATCTGCTAACTCAGGAGAACCTAAAAATACATTTCCTGGTTCCGGTGGAACAGGTAATCTGGCTCCAGCGACCTTAGAAATGTCAAATGCCAATCTTTCACAGGAGTTTACCAATATGATTACAGCTCAGAGAGGATTTCAGGCTGGATCAAAATTGATTACAACTTCAGATGAAATGCTGCAGGAATTAGTTAATCTAAAAAGATAATTTGATTTAAACTGTCAGGCTGAAATCTTTTTAGTGAGGTTTCGGCCTGACAGATAATAAGAAGTTAAAATAAGGAAGTGTATGATGATTAAACTGACCAGGACAAGTGGAGAAAAATTTATATTAAATGCTGATCTTATTATAGAGATCCAGGAAACTCCAGATACTGTAATTACTCTGTCTAATGACAGGAAATTGCTTGTTAAAGATTCAGCAGATGATATAATTAATAAAGTAGTAAAATATCGCCAGAGAATAATGAATGGAATTTCTAGAACAGGGGAGAGATCTTAAATGGATATAGCAACAATAGTTGGATTAGTAGCAGGAGCAATAATTTTCAGTGCAGTCGCTATACTGGGTGGTAATGTAGTTATTTTTGTCAGTGTACAGTCTGCTCTGGTAGTTCTCGGTGGTACCCTGGCTGGTGTAATGATCAGTTATACTTTCCAAGATTTAAAGAACATTCCCAATCTATTAAAGGTTGCGTTTCAGGATGATAAAATGGAATCAGAACATGTAATCGAAAATTTAGTAAATTTTGCCGAAAAAGCGAGAAGAGAAGGGCTTTTAGCCTTAGAGGATGACGCAGCAGAAATGGATGATGAATTTTTACAGAAGGGTATTCAGCTTGTAGTTGATGGTACAGATCCCGAGCTTGTTAGAAATATACTGGAAACCAAATTGACCTTTCTGCAGGAAAGACATGCTAAGGGAAGAGGGATTTTTGCAACAATGGGTCAGCTGGCACCTGCCTTTGGTATGATTGGGACCTTAATTGGTCTGGTGCAGATGTTAAGTCAGCTTGATGATCCAGATCAGCTTGGATCAGGAATGGCTGTAGCTTTAATTACCACTTTATATGGAGCTTTACTTGCCAACTGGATCTTTATACCTTTATCTAAAAATTTAGAAACTCAGAGTAATCATGAAATCCATGTTAAAGAAGTAATTATTGAAGGTATTCTTTCAATTCAGGCCGGTGAAAATCCTAGAATTGTCAAAGAAAAATTACATGCCTTCCTTTCTGAAGGCGAAAAAGAAGAAGTAGAAGCCAGAATAGGTGAAAGTGAAACCGGAGAGGTAGGTGCTGTAGAAAATGCCTCGTAATAATAGAAATAATTACAATAGTGGAGATGATGATGGAGGCGGTTCTCCTGCCTGGATGACAACCTTTGGTGATATGATGACTCTGCTTTTAGTATTTTTTGTACTTCTTTATTCTTTTTCTTCAATGGATGTTGAAAAATTCCAGGGTTTTATTTCTGCTCTACAGAGTCAGCTGGGTATATTAGATGGTGGTGAAACTGTCACTGAGAATCCTAATATAGATGCAGGAACCTTAGGTGAAGATTATGCTCAGGCCCCTCAGAATATTCAGCAGATAATGCGAGAATTAGATAATTATATAGAAAAAAATAATCTAAGTGATAGAGTGGATGTGGAAAACAAGAGAAAAGGACTTGTTGTTAGTTTGACCGGAGAAATTTTGTATGAACAGGGTAGAGCTGATATCAGAGATCAGGGTAGTGAAGTACTGGCTATGATTTCTGAGATATTAAGAGATCTCCCCAATGATATAATGATTGAGGGACACACAGATAATGTTCCAATTAGAACTGATGAGTTTCCTTCAAACTGGGAATTATCAACTGCAAGGGCTGTAAATGTAATTAAGTTTTTGATTGAAGAAAGAGACTTTGATCCGGCCCGACTTTCTGCTGCTGGCTATGCTGAAAACAGACCGGTTGCCGAAAATGATAATGCAGAGGGAAGAGCAAAAAACAGAAGGATAGAAGTAGTGGTCTTAAATTCTCAGTATACAGTAAATGGGGATTCTGAAAGTGAAGGGAATAATTCAGAATCTGTATCTCAAAACACAGCAGGTGGAGAAAATTTATATAACCCTTTAAATACAGAAGATAATAAGGCTGATGATGTTGAGGAAGGAGGAAATGCAGATGGCTGAAGACGGACAGATGAACTATAAAATGCTGGCCTTAATTGTAGTTCTAGTTATTATCATAACAGGGGTGGCTAGTTTCACTTTTTTTACATATTTTTCAGTTTCCAGTGATGAAGAAAATGGGGAAGAAGTTCAGAGTGTAGAAGATATTAGGCCAACATATGAGGCTGGTAGTTATACAGTTAATATTTCTAATAATAATCAGATTAATTTTGTTCGAGCCAAAATAGTTTTTGAACTTGAACATCCAGATTTAGAAGAAGAACTTGATAAAAGATCATCCCAGATTAGAGATAGAGTGATTTCAACTTTGAGATCACAGAACAAAGAATTATTGGAAGAACCAGGTTCAGATACAATTAAAAAGATAGTTAAAGATAAAATAAATGAGCTATTAATCTCAGGTGAAATCACAAATGTCTGGTTTACAGAACTGGTTGTACAGTAGGGAGGATAAAAGATGGCTGATGTATTAAACCAAAATGAAATAGACTCTCTGCTCTCTGCAATTAGTGATGGTAGTCTTGATGTAGAGGAAGCTAAAGAACAATCAGAAGAAAAAGAGATCAAAGATTACGATTTTAGAAGACCTGATAAGCTTTCTAAAGAGCAGATGCGTACTTTACAGATGATTCACGAAAATTTATCTAGATTATTTACAACAACTTTATCTACTAAACTCCGCAGCATGGTTAATTTCGAAGTTGCATCAATTGAACAGCTTTCATATTCCGAATTTATTCATTCCTTACCTGAGCCAACAATTATTGGTATCAGTAATTTAGAACCTCTGGAAGGACAGTTTATTTTTGAGATTAATCCGGAAATTGGTTTTGCAGTTATAGATCGTCTTTTTGGAGGTTTTGGTAATCCTATTGATGAGATTCGCTCTTTTACAGATATAGAACAGGTTGTAATTAAAAGGGTTATGAACTGGCTTTTAGAAGGTTTTAGTGAAGCCTGGGAAAACATATCAGATTTAAAACCAAAGCTGCTTGAACTAGAATCAAATCCTCAATTTACCCAGATTGTTCCTGATAGTGATATGACAATAATCATTACTCTTTCAGCACGAATTGGTGGTAGTGAAGGATTGATGAATATCTGTTTACCATATATTATGCTGGAGCCAATTGTTAGCAATTTAAATGCTCAATACTGGTTCTCAAGCACAAGGGAGAAACAGACTCCAGAACATATATCTAAGCTGCGTAAAAGATTAAATGAGGCTCTGGTTGAAGTTGATGCAGTTTTAGGGAGTACAGAAATAACAGTAGAAGATTTTCTTTATCTTCAGTCCGGAGATGTAATCCGTCTTGATAAAAAAGTTGAAGAAAACGCTGAACTTAAAATCGGCAGCAGAAGAAAATACGAAGCAGTTGTAGGTAATAAAAATAATCATAAAGCAATACAAATAATAGGAGTAGCGGAAAACTTGTTAGAGGAGAGTGAAGACGATGACGAATGATGGGAACTTTTTATCACAGGACGAAATTGATGCTTTAATGAATGATGAGGAAGATGAAGAATCTGCAGCAGAAAATGAAACTGCTGAAAATGGAGCCGCACATGAAGATGTTTCTAATTTAAGTTCAGAAGAAATTGATGTTATTGGAGAAGTAAATAATATTGCTATGGGTTCTTCTGCTACAGCGCTCTCCACATTACTTGATGAAAAAGTAGATATTACAACTCCAGAAGTTGAAGTTCAGACTTTTCAGAAGTTAATTGAACAGTATGATAGGCCCTGTGTGCTGGTTAAAGTAGAATATGTTGAGGGAATTGAAGGTTTAAGTTTACTTGTCATTGATACAGAAGATGCAGCTGTGATTGCTGATTTAATGATGGGTGGAGATGGTCTGGAAGG